>JBDTOF010000439.1:0-1522 GCA_039933375.1 Chloroflexota bacterium | reverse complement strand
CTCCTGGTCCAGGAGAAGGACGCGGATCTCGAGTTCATCCCGATCACCGACGACGGAATCCTTCGACTCGACGTCTTCGAGGTGCTGCTCAAGCTCCGCCCGAAGCTCGTGGCATTCACCCACGTCAGCAACACGCTCGGAACCATCAACCCGGTTATCGAGATGACCCGCATGGCGCACGAGGCCGGGGCGCTCGTGCTGATCGACGGTGCGCAGGCCGTGCCGCACGTGCCGGTCGATGTCCAGGCGATCGATGCCGACTTCTACGTCTTCTCGGGGCACAAGATGCTTGGACCCACCGGGTCCGGCGCTCTCTGGGCGCGCCGCGAGTTGCTCGAGGCGATGCCGCCGTTCCTGTCGGGCGGGGAAATGATCCGCGAGGTCCACCTCCGACGATCCGATTTCAACGAGATCCCCTGGAAGTTCGAGGCGGGCACCCCGGACATCGCGGCCGAGATCGGCCTCGGCGTGGCCGCCGACTACCTCGACGAGCTCGGCATGGACCGCGTCCGCGAGCACGAGTTCCAGCTTCTGGGCTATGCCCTCGTCCAGCTGATCTCGAAGCACCCGGATGTCGCACTCTACGGCCCGATGGACGCCTCGATCCGGAGTGGGGTCATCCCGTTCAACCTGCCGGACATCCACCCGCACGACGTGGCGCAGGTTCTCGATCGTGTGGGCGTCGCGGTTCGCGCCGGGCACCATTGCACCATGCCGCTCCACGAGCGGCTCGACCTGGCGGCCACCGCCCGGGCGAGTTTCAATGTCTACACGACGCGCGCCGACATCGACGCGCTCATCAGCGGAATCAGCGAGGTGAAGCGAGTCTTCGGCGCCTGACCCCGGTCGCGCTACACTCCCCAACGCCATGGACGATCTCTACCGCGACTACATCCTCGAGCATTACCGACGCCCGCATAACTTCGGGACGCTGGAGTTTGCGAACGCGTCCCACGAGGGTGCCAACCCGTTGTGCGGCGATCGGATCACGCTTCAGCTCCGGCTCTCGGATGGCAAGATCGCGGGCGTTGGGTTCACCGGCCGTGGCTGCGCAATCAGCCAGGCGTCGGCCTCGCTCCTGACCGACGAGATCAAGGGCAAGACCGTGGCTGCGGCCGCGGCGATGACCTCACAGAACGTCCTGGATCTGCTCGGCATCGATATCTCGCCGGCGCGCCTGAAGTGCGCGCTGCTGAGCCTGGACACGATGCAGCTCGCCCTCACCGATGCCGCAGCCCCAAAGCCAGGGGCCCCGGCCCCCGAGAGCCCCACCGCATGAACACGCGACCGACCGGCACCGCGCCGCACCCGGGCCGCTGCAGGTGTAGGCGGCCGGCCTGATCGCCGGCTGACTCGCGCCCGCGGCAACGCGACGCCCGTCCTGCACACCTTTCGCCCCGTCGCTCTTGAGTGGCGGCCTGTCGATCCATCGGAGCCCATCTCGTCCCATGTCGAACCCCAAGACCGTCTCGGATCTCCTGCGCGAGGCACGAGCCGACATCCCGGAAATCAGTCCCGCCGA
>JBDTOF010000438.1:0-20977 GCA_039933375.1 Chloroflexota bacterium | reverse complement strand
CAGCCTTGGGCTTGGTGGTCTTCGCGGCCGCGGGGGCCGCTTTCGCAGCCGCGGGCGCTGCCTTTGTCGTCTTCGTCGCCTTGGGGGCTGCTTTCGCGGCCTTCGCGGGCTTCGCGCCGGCCTTGGCAGGCTTGTCGGCCGCCTTCGCTGTCGGCTTGACCGCCGGAGCGAGCTTCGCAGCGAGGGCCGCGTCGGCCGCGGCCTGCTTGTGAGCTGCCTCTTCGAGCCGCTGCCGCTCGGTCTTTTTGGCCTCGACAGCCTTCGCCACGTCGTCCGCGGCACTGCGCGTGCCGAGCATGATGTCGTTGATCCGCAGCACGGTAAGTTCCTGGCGGTGACCCTTCTTGACGCGCCGCCGGGTCTTGGGGCCGTACTTGAAGTTGATCAGCTTCTCGCCGCGGGTCTGGCGCAGCACCTCAGCCGAGACCGTCGCATTGGCGACGAGCGGGCGGCCGATCTCGGACGTGTCACCGTCGGCAACGAGGAGGACCCGATCAAGGGTGATGGCATCGCCGGGTGTGACCTCGAGGAGCTCGACTTCCAGTTCGGTGCCGACCTCGACGCGATACTGCTTCCCGCCGGTCTCGATGACTGCGTACATGGATCCTCTGCGGACGTGCGTGGCGGTCGCGCGGATAATTGCCGCGACCTGTGAGACAGGAGTAGGCACCCCGACATGGTCGAGGCGCGAAAGGGGAGTGTACGGCGAGCCCCCGCGAGCGTCAATCGTGGGCACATCGTTCGGGAGTCCCCATTCGAGCGACGCTGAGAATGCCCCTGCCCCGACCGCTCGCTCACCCCTCCCCGGCCAGGATCAGGCGCTCGCGGGTCACGGCACTACCCACCAGCGTCGTGTCGATGATCTCGGACAGCGCCGCAAGCACCTCCTCGAGGCGACCGACTCCGCGCTCCGGATCGAACCTGACGCTCACCCGGATCTCCACGCCGGCCGTGCCGCCATCGTCCGTGCCGCGCACGTTGGACCCCGCCGGCAGAACCTCGATATCGGCGAGCAGCGGACGCAGGTCATAGGAAATCGAGCGTCCGCCCTTCTCGCGAGTCCGGATCAGGGAGGCAGGCGCCAGCAACTGCCGGGCGGCGGCAGAAACTGCCTCGCGATCAAGCGGATCTCCCCCTGAATGGTGCTCCGGGGCGGTGATGGCGAGCCGATAGACCGCCGCGATCACCTGTCCCGAGAGCGTCGGCGCACCCAGCCAGAGGTCGTGGAGGTCGACCAGCTCGTGGGCCACGGGAAGACGGGGCACCAGCCTGGAGCGCACCTCAAACGCCGTCAGACGCTCGGTGAGCAGGAAATCCATCAGTTCCTGCAGGGCCACGAGGCCGACCGCGAGCGGAGCAGCGAACACCAACCGCGGTCGGGGGACCGGAAGATCCAGCCCGACCAGCGGGAGCCCACTCGAGACAAAGGCAGCCTCCCAGGCCTCGGCCTGCTCGCGCTGCTGGAGTTCTGGCGCACCCTGCCGACGGCGGTACGTGAGCCGCCAGCGCTGGCGCGCTTCGGCCGGAGGAGGGACCTGGCTGAGGGGATTCATCGCTCTGCTAGTCTGCCCCAACGATGGTCACAATCGCCCGTCGGCTTCCTCCGACGTCCCCTCGCGTCGCCCTGCTGGGCATCACGCTCGCGATCGTCGCGATCGTGCTGTACGCCGGCCGCGAGGCGCTCGGGCCATTCGTGGTCGGGTTGCTCGTCGTCTACCTGCTTGCCCCCCCGGTCGAGTTTCTCGTCCGGCTGCGGGTGCCTCGTGCAATCGCCATCCTCGTGGTCTATGCGGCGACGGTCGCCCTCGTGATCGAGGGCCTCAACGTGATGCTGCAACCGCTCGTGGACCAGATCCGCCAGTTCGCCGCGGACCTGCCCGACATCGTGACGCGGCTCCAGGCCCAGTTCGTCCAGTTCAGCGCCGTGTATCGCGGTCTCGAGATCCCGCCAGCGATCCGCCAGGCCATCGACGACTGGCTGGCCAAACTTGCCGCCGGCGACTTCGGGATCGACCCCACGGTCGTTCTACCCGTGCTCCAGGCGACAACAGCGATTCTCGTCGCTGTCCTGGCGTTCGTGATCGTCCCGGTCTGGTCGTTCTTCGTCCTCAAGGATCGCCCACGCTTGACGCGCGCCTTCGAGAGCGCCATTCCGCGGGAATGGTTGCCCGATGTGGAGGCGATCGTCGCGATCGTCAGTCGTGTCTTCGGATCGTGGGTGCGTGGGCAGATCCTGCTGGGCCTGACCGTCGGGATCGCCACGTTCGTCGGGCTTCTGTTCCTGGGCGAGGCGGTGAACCCGATCTTCACCCGGTTCGCGGTCCTCTTGGCGGTGATCGCCGGCGTCCTCGAACTTCTGCCGATCATCGGCCCGATCATCGCCGCCATTCCGGCACTCCTCCTTGCCGCCACCGGCGGCGGAGAGGCGGTCGGCGCCGCCTTCCTTCTCTACTTCGGGGTCCAGCAGCTGGAGAACAACCTCCTGGTGCCAAAGATCCAGGGTGACGCCACGAATCTGCACCCCAGCGTGGTCATGCTCGCCCTGATCGTCGGTGGAGCGATCGGGGGACTTCTGGGCGCGATCCTTGCGCTGCCGATCACGGCCGCAGCGCGCGATATCTACGTGCACCTGTTCGCGCGCCTGAGCACCCCCATCGGTCCTGTCAGTGGCGCTCTCCTGCCCGCCGGGGCTGGCGAACTGGACGCCCCGCCCCAGACCACCAGCGCGACCCCAGGTGCCACTGAGCCGACCGATGAAGGCGAGCCAGCGACACTCAGTTGAGGTAGCGCACCCACACGTAGCCTGTTGCGACGATCAGGGACTCGAAGACCACCAGCGCCCCATACGGCAGGAATGCCCGAAAGGTGATCCTCTGGCCGGCCTGGGCGGCCAGGTTGGCCACCACGACGTTGGCGGACGCACCGATGATCGTGGCATTGCCGCCGAGGCAGGCTCCCAGGGCCAGTGCCCACCAGAGCGGCTCGATCGCGAGCCCGGCTCGTCCGAGGTCCTGCACGACCGGGATCATCGTCGCCGTGTACGGGATGTTGTCCACGATCCCCGACGCGATGCCGCTCAGCCACAGCAGACCGATCGTCGTGACCGTCTCGCTGCCCCCGGTCAGGGAGAAGAGTGTGTCGGCGATCGACTGGATGATCCCGACATGGACCACACCCTCGACGAGGATGAACAGGCCGACGAAGAAGAAGAGCGTTGGCCACTCGACCTCGTTGAAGACCGACTCGGGATCCATCCGGGCGACCAGCATGAGGATCGTCGCCCCGAGGAGGGCGATCGTGGCTGGTTCATAGCCAAGCGGGCCATGGAGCAGGAACCCGACGAGCGTGGCCCCGATCACCAGGAGGCTCCGGCGCAGCAGGACCGGGTCGGAGATGACATCAGTCTCATCGAGACTCAGCGCCGCCTCCCGGGCGTCCTCTCCGACCGTCAGGGCGCGACGGAACAGGACCCGGAGCGTGATCAGGAAGACGACGAAGATGATCAGCGCGACCGGACCCATGTTCGTGAGGAAGTCGAGGAAGTCGAGGCCCGAGGCGGATCCGATCAGGATGTTGGGCGGGTCGCCGATCAGCGTGGCCGTACCGCCGATGTTCGAGGCCAGGATCTCGGCCACCAGGAAGGGGATGGGCGCAACTCCGAGAATCGAGGCGATCGACAGCGTCACCGGGGCGATCAGGACCACCGTGGTGACATTGTCGAGCAGGGCAGACAGCACCGCGGTGACCACGCTGAGCACGATCATCAACCGGAAGGGGTGGCCCCCGGCGACCTTGATCGAGCGGATCGCCACCCACTGGAAGAAGCCGGTCCGGCGCAGGATTCCGGCCAGGACCATCATCCCCGCCAGCAGGAAAATGACGTTGAAATCGACGGCCGCGAAGCCTTCGTGCTGGTCGACGACGCCGAAAATGATCATCGCCAGGCCGCCGAGCAGCGCAGCGATCGTCTTGTTGATCCGATCCGTTGCGATCAGGGCGTAGGTGGCCAGAAAGATGACGGCCGCCACCGTGACCGAAACCTCCATCAGGAAGCCGCCCCGGGCGCCTCGAGGGCACGGACGTAGACGAGCGCCAATTCGAGCAGATCCAGATATCCGGTCGGACGACCATCGGCATCGACGATGTAGACCCCGCCGAGCTTGCGGCGGTGCATCACTCGAAAGGCATCACCGATCGTGTCGGACAGGACCACTGTGGCGGGTGGCAGCATGATGTCCTTCGCGAACCGCACCCCCATGCTCTGGCTGAACTCGGTCGCGGTCGCGGCATCGGCCACGTCGACCAGGAGGGCCTCCGGAACGACTCGAGCCACGATGCTTTCCGCAACCCGGGTGACCGTGGTCACCCCGATCAGGCGACCGGCGTCGTCGACCACCCCGATCAGCCGCGTTGCAGACTGCCGCGCCGCTTCGCGAACCACGTGGCGGAGATCGGCTGATGGCGCAACGAGCAGTGGTGGGATCTCGAGCAGGGCCTGGCATTCCTGGACGGTGGTCTCGCGAGCGAGACGTGGTCGATCGGCCATGAGGGCGTTCCTCCGTGAACAGCTCCGTCTCGATGGACGAGCGGACCTGAGACAGCAGTGCCGCATTCTAATCGATGCCGCCCCGGCTCCCGTCCACCTGGTCGGTCAGATCACCCCGTAGAGGGGGTTACCACTCGGCCTTGCCCTGTCGAATGTTGATGCTCTCGAGGATCCCGAGGCCCACCGCGATGCTGACGAGCGAGGCTCCGCCGTGTGTGATGAACGGCAGCGGGATCCCCGTGATCGGCATGATCCCGATCACCATCCCGATGTTCACGAAGAGCTGGAAGAGCAGCATCGAGCCGACGCCGACCGCGAACATGGTCCCGAACGGATCGCGTGAGCGCCAGCCGACCGCAATGACCCGCCAGATCAGCGCCATGAACAGACCGATGACCACCATCGCGCCGATGAACCCAAGCTCTTCGGCGAGGATGGCGAATACGAAGTCAGTGGTCTGAACCGGGAGAAAGTCGAGCTGGTTCTGGGTGCTGTTGGTCAATCCCTTCCCGAACCATCCGCCCGATCCCACGGCGATCTGCGACTGGTACAGCTGATACCCGGCGCCACGGATGTCGGCCAGGGGATCGAGGAAGGATGTCAGCCGCTCCTTCTGGTAGTCGCGCAGTACATACGTCCAGATGAACGGCAGCGCGGCCACCACGGCCATGGCCATCGCTCCAAGCCAACGGAGGCTGGCGCCGCTCATGAACAGCATTCCCACGAGGACTGCTCCAAAGACGAGCGAGGTGCCGAGATCCGGCTGCAGGAGGACGAGGACCAGCGGCGGGCCCGTCAGGGCACAGGCGCCGAGGATGCTCCAGAGCGATCCCATACGGCCGTGACGGGAGGCCATGAAATTGGCCAGGATCACGATCATCAGGATCTTTGCCAGCTCGGAAAACTGGAACTGCAGGCCGAGCAGGCTGACCCACCGCGAAGACCCGCCCACGCCGGTGCCAAACGCGAGCGTCCCGCCGAGGAGCCCAAGCTGGAGCACGTACAGCGGCCAGGCAAACGTCTTGAGCCATCGATAGTCGAAGGCCGTGGCCAGCACGAAGGCAGTCAGGGCGATCGACGTCCAGAGCAGGCCACGAAGGAAGACCGACCCCGGAACCAGCGCTTCGGTACCGCCGGCGACGGTGTTGCTGTAGGCCATGGCCAGCCCGAACCCGGTCAGTAGCGCCGCGTACGTCGCGATCTGCAGGTCGAAGGCGCGCCAGACCGTCCCGATGGAGCGCGCTCCCCAGTCGGTGGCCGGTGCCGGACGCGCGTCGATTGTGCCCACCGTCCTCCTCAGTTCGACTGGTAGAAGTTGCCGCGGGCAATGAGGTCGAAGTTGCGGTAATCCTTCTGGATCCCGTAGTGGAGCTGCAGGTAGTACTTGACGATCTCGGTCGCGACGTTGCCGATCGTGCGGGAGTCATACGCGAAGGCGAGCACCACGAGATCGGAGTCGGTTCGAGTCACTGCCTTCATGCCCGTCGGGTCCTGCGCCGTCGGGCTCGGATTCTTCGGCACGAACCCGACGAACCACGAGTGGAAGGGCAGCCGGCCCTCAGCGTCGCGCGTACCGAACTCGGCCGTGCCGGATTTTCCCGCCACGATGATCGGGAGATCCACGAGGTTGTACGTGTGGCGCAGGAGAACGGTGTTGCGCGCCGCCTGACGAATCGTCTCGAGAACCGATGCCGGAATGTCCAACTTGTGGATGACCTTCGGTTCGAAGGTGCTCACGATCGCGCCGTTCGGATCCTTGACCTCGCGGACGATCTGAGGCTGGTACAGCGTCCCGCCGTTGACGAGAGCAGCGTACGCATTGATCAGCTGGATCGGCGTAACGAGGTCGTATCCCTGGCCGATACCCGCCTGGTAGGTCTCGCCTGGGTAGATCGGGGAACCCAGCGTGTCGAGCTTCCATTGGTTCGACGGCACGGTCCCCTTGACCTCGGCGGGCAGGTCGATCCCGGTCCTCGAACCGAAGCCGAATTGCTCCGCCCAATAGCCGAGCCGGTCGATCCCCAGCATCCCCGCCACTTGATAGAAGAACGTGTCGCTCGAGTGGCCAAAACCGCAATAGATGTTGCAAAGGCCCCAGCCTCTGCGGTTCCACTCGACGTATTTGCTTGCCCCGATCGTGAGATACGGGGCCGTCAGTAGTTGGGTCGACTTCGTGATCTTGCGGTCCGCGAGACCGCCGCTTGCGGTCACGAGTTTGTAAGTTGACCCAGGCGGGAAGTGCTCAGCAATCGCGTGGTTCGTCAGGGGCTTGTCCGGGTTGGCCACCAGGTCCGCGTACTCGGCCGTGCTGATCCCGTGCGCAAAGAGGTTGTCGTCGTACGTCGGCAGGCTGACCATCGCAACGACCTCGCCTGTCTGCGGATTCATGACGATGACGACGCCGCGCTTCAGGCCGGCGGTTGACATGCCCCATCGGAGCGCTTTCTCGGCGTACTGCTGCTCCGTGATGTCGATGGTCAGGTCGAGCGAATTGCCCGCGAGCGGCTCGCGCACGGTCTGAAGGACCTGGAGTTTGCGGCCAGACGCATCCTTCTCGATGAGTTCTGCGCCGTAGGTCCCGCGCAGGATGGACTCGTACTGAGCCTCGAGGCCGGTCATGCCGATGAGGTCGTCCGGAAGGTAGCCGTTGGAAGCGAGGGCATCGAGTTGCCCGCGGGTGATCGGGCCCGTGTAGCCCATGACCTGCGAAAGGAGTGCACCGGTCGCGTAGTGGCGGCGCGATTCGACCACGATCTCGGTTCCGGGCAGGTCGAGGCGCGACTCCGCAATGAAGTTGGCGACCTGCGGATCGACATCCGACGCGATGCGCACCAGATCGAATCGCGATCCCGGGTTCGAGTCGATCTCGATGTTGATGTCGGCTTCGTTCATCTTGAGCAGGGCGGCGAGGCGGCGCACGACCTCTCCGCGACGATCCTCCGGCAGGTCCGCCGGCCGGATCTTGACCGAATAGGACGGGACGTTGGTCACCAGGGGGAGCCCCGTGCGGTCGTAGATCACGCCCCGTGTTGACTTGACCGCCAGCGTCACAGAGCGGTTCGCGTCCGCCAGCGTTGCAAACTGCCCGCGATTGGCCACCTGCAGCATGAACAGACGCGCCCCGAGGACCGTGGCGAGCAGGGCCACGATCAGCCCGAAGACCGCGAACCTGGCCCGTGAGCGATCGGGCGCCGCTGGCTGTCCGCCAAGACCAACGGTGTCAACGCTCACCAGTCAACTCGCTCTTCTGGACGCAGGCGATCCCGGATGGACAGGATCAGGGGGCCGAAAACAAGCCCGAGGACCGCATCGTAGGCCGCGCCCGGCATGAACGTTGCAAGCGGGTCCGCGATCGTGACGGGCGGGCGAATGGCGGCGAGCAGCCCCAGGAGAATCATCGAATATGCGAGGCTCACAATTGGAACGGCGATCACCGGCGCGAGCGGCCGCAGCCGGATGAACGTACGCGCGATGATGCCGGTAATCCCAACCGCCAGGACGAGGGACAGAACGGAAAGCCCAAGCGGCCGGCCGGCCAGGCTATCGAGCAGGATCCCCCCAACGACGGCCCACACGAGGCCCCCTTCGATCCCGACGGCGATCGTCCAGATGACGCCGAAGACCAGGACAGGGTGCGGGTAGGCATCGCCGAAGCGCAGGTACGGAACAAGACTCAATTCGGCCAGAGCAGCGATCGTTGCTCCGATTGCCGCGAGAATGTAGGTCATGAGGCGAGGTCGATCCTTGGCGTGCCGGCCAGGGGTCGAAGTCGGGGCTTCGCCCGCGTTCACCACAGACGGACGGCCGGGCCGCGTCCGATTCGCAGTATCCCACGGGTCCCCGAGGTGGGCAACGAACGCCATCAGCGCGAGCGAGCCGATCATTCACCGGTCGGTGTTTCACGTGAAACATTCCGGCCCGGATACGTGGCCGATGATCGCCGGGTAATGGGGCCGTGGCACGATCGCGTGACCTCGAGAGGGCCGGTGGTCGGAAGCGACGTGGCTCATCTGGGCCCCGAACTGCGCGAGGGGGTGGAGGTCTGGAACTGATAGAATTCGTGCTTGTGAAGCCCAATTCAACGGGGACCCTGTGGGTCGCGTGATCGCCTGTACCAATCAGAAGGGCGGCGTCGGCAAGACCACCACGGTGGTCAATCTCGCGAGCTTTCTCGCGCTTGCCGGAGACCGGGTTCTCGTCATCGATCTTGACCCCCAGGGCAACGCGACCAGCGGCCTTGGGGTCGACCGGAGTGGCAGCGGCTCCGTCTACGACGCGGTCGTGGACGACATGGAGCTCCGCCAACTCGCATTGGAGAGTCCGATTGCCGGCCTCAGCGTCATCCCATCGTCGATTGCCCTGGCCGGCGCCGAAGTGGAGCTTGCGCCGCTCGAACAACGCGAGCGTCGACTGGCACGGCTGCTGGCGCCACTCCGGGACGACTACGACTACATCCTGGTCGATTGCCCACCATCGCTGGGCCTGCTCACGGTGAACGCCCTGACCGCGGCGGACGGCGCCCTGATCCCGATCCAGTGCGAGTACTACGCGCTCGAGGGACTGTCGCAGCTGCTCGAGACCATCTCGCTGGTTCGAGACCACCTGAACCCACGCCTCGCGATCGAGGGGGCCGTGCTGACGATGTTCGACGGCCGGAACAATCTTTCGACCCAGGTCGCCGAAGAAGTCCGGACGCACCTCGCTGACCTGGTGTACGAAACGGTCATTCCCCGGAACGTTCGCCTGTCGGAGGCGCCCAGCCACGGGCTGCCGATCCACCTGTATGCGCCCGAGTCACGTGGCGCAGCGGCCTACCGGTCGCTGGCCGATGAATTCCGGGCTCGGGTCATGGCCCATGCCAGCCCCGCGGTCATGGTGGCGTGATGACCAGCCGGAACGATCGGCCGCAGGGCCTCGGGCGCGGTCTGGCGGCGCTGATCCCGCAGCGCACGCAACCGGGCTCCGGATCCATCGAGATCCCGCTGGATCGGATCCGCGCCAACCCGAGGCAGCCCCGGCTCCGAATGAATGGGCCCGCACTCGACACGCTCATCAGCAGCATCCGCGAGCACGGCGTCATCCAGCCGATCCTCGTCACCGAAGTCGTCGACGGGTATCAGCTGGTGGCCGGTGAGCGACGGGTGCGTGCGGCTCGGGCGGCGGGCCTGGAACGGGTTCCGGCGGTCGTTCGGCAGCTGGCCGATCGCGAACAACTTGAGTTGGCGCTGGTCGAGAACCTGCAGCGCGAGGACCTCGACCCGCTCGAGTCCGCCCGCGCCTATCGGCAGCTGATGGACGAGTTCGGGTTTTCGCAGGAGACGCTGGCGTCACGCGTCGGACGAGCACGATCCACCGTCGCCAACACGTTGCGGCTGCTCGAACTCCACGACGCGGTCCAATCAGCCGTCGCTGACGGCCTCGTGACCGAGGGTCATGGTCGAGCCATCGGTGGCCTGGCCACGGAACAGCAGTCAACGGTGCTCGCCGCGGTCGTTGAACAGGACCTCTCGGTCAGGCAGACCGAGGAGTTCGTGCGCCGGATCCGGGAGCCGCGACCGACGGCCGTCCGCCAGCCGGAGTCGGCAGATCCCGATGTCGAGCGCGTCGAGGAGGATCTCCGGCGCGCCCTGGGCACCAAGGTCCGCCTGGCGCGCTCGCGCCGAGGGGGACGCATCGTCATCGACTACTACAGCGACGAAGAGCTCGGGCGACTCTATGAGCGCCTGATGGGAGGAACTGCGTGACGGAGCCCACGGTCGGTCCCGACGGCAAGGCGGGGGGCAAGGCACGCCGCGCGAAAGCCGCCTCGTCTGAGTACAACGCCGCCAGCATCCAGGTCCTCGAGGGGCTGGAGGCTGTCCGCCGACGGCCTGGCATGTACATCGGATCGACGGACGCGCGCGGGCTCCATCACCTCATCTGGGAAGTCGTGGACAACTCCATCGACGAGGCGATGGCCGGATTTGCGACCACGATCCGGGTGACGGTTCGCAAGGACGGAAATGTCGAGGTCATCGATGACGGTCGTGGTGTACCGGTCGGGAAGCACCGCACCGGGAAGGATGCCCTCGAGGTCGTCCACACGGTCCTCCACGCCGGCGGCAAGTTCGGCGGAGGCGGCTACAAGGTCTCGGGAGGCCTGCACGGCGTCGGCGTCAGCGTGGTCAACGCCCTGTCCGACTTCCTGCGGGTCGAAACCGCGCGAGACGGGTTCATCTGGTCCCAGGAGTACGCGCGCGGCAAGCCGACAGGCCCGGTCAAGAAGGGTGGGCCGCAGGGATCGCGGCGTGGCACCACGACCGTCTTTCACGCCGATCCGGAGATGTTCGAGACCACCGAGTACTCCTTCGATACCGTTTCGGGGCGCCTGCGCGAATCGGCCTACCTGACGAAGGGGGTCTGGATCACGCTGATCGACGAACGGGTGGATCGCGAGCGCTCGTTCTACTTCGAGGGCGGACTGCAGTCCTTCGTGCGGCACCTGAACCGCAACAAGGAGGCACTCCATAGCCGCCCGATCTACGTCGATCGCCGGGAAGGCACGACGGCCGTCGAGGTCGCCATGCAGTACAACGACACCTACACCGAGAACGTGCTTGCCTTCGCCAACAACATCAACACAGTCGATGGCGGAACCCACATCACCGGCTTCCGGGCCGCCCTGACGAGCTGTCTTAACGACTGGGCTCGCAAGGCCGGCGTCCTCAAGGATGCCGACGGGAACCTGTCCGGAGACGACGTTCGCGAAGGCCTTACGGCCGTCATCAGCGTCAAGTTGACGGATCCGCAGTTCGAGGGCCAGACCAAGGCCAAGCTGGGCAACGCCGAGGTGAAAGGCCAGGTCCAGACCGCCGTCACCGAGAGCCTGACCCAGTACCTCGAGGAGAATCCGGGCGACGGGCGACGGATCATCGAGAAGTGCCTCATCGCCTCCCGGGCCCGCGAGGCGGCGCGTAAGGCCCGCGACCTGGTCATCCGCAAGGGCGTCCTCGACGGACTGTCACTCCCGGGCAAGCTCGCCGACTGCCAGGAGCGGGACCCCGCTCGGAGCGAGCTGTACATCGTGGAGGGTGACTCCGCCGGCGGTTCTGCCAAGCAGGGCCGTGACCGCCGCTTCCAGGCGATCCTGCCCCTTCGAGGCAAGGTCCTGAACGTCGAGAAGGCAAGGATCGACAGGATCGTGGCGAGCGAGAACGTACGGCCGCTCATCATTGCGCTCGGCGCCGGGATCGAGGGGATCGGCGACAGCTTCGACCTCACCAAGGTCCGATACCACCGGATCATCATCATGACCGATGCCGATGTGGATGGCGCCCACATCCGGACCCTGCTGCTGACTCTCTTCTACCGCCATATGCCCCAGATCATCGAGGCTGGCTACCTGTATATCGCCCAGCCGCCGCTCTATCGCGTTTCGACCGGCAAGGTGACTCGGTACGCCCAATCCGAGAAGGAGCGCGAGCGGATCATCAAGGAGATGAACGTCAAGAACCTCTCGGTTCAGCGGTTCAAGGGACTCGGCGAAATGAATGCCGACCAGCTCTGGGAGACGACCATGAACCCCGAGTCCCGTGTCCTGCTCCGGGTCGAGATCGACGATGCGGCCGAGGCGGACCAGGTCTTCACGATGCTGATGGGCGAAAAGGTGGCACCGCGCAAGGAGTTCATCAAGAGCGAGGCTCGGAAGGTGCAGAACCTTGACATCTGAGGCTCCGCCCACCACCGAGATGGCAGGGCAGCGGTTCACGTTCGAGCCGCACCGCTGCTTCGCCTGTGGCGAGCTGAACGAGGGCGGACTGCACCTGGAACTCCACACGGACGCCGAGGGTTGCTGGGCAGAGCTCGCCCTCGCTCCCGCCTTCCAGGGCTGGGAGGACGTGATCCACGGCGGCATCCTGTGCACGATCCTGGACGAGGTCATGGCATGGGCCGTGATCGGCCGGGACACGTGGGGTGTGACGGCCAGGATGACGGTCGAATTCAAGCGGCCGGTGGCTGTTGGTCAGGCCCTGCGCGCGGAGGGATCCGTCGTGGAGGCCAGCCGGCGCCTCTTCCGAACGGAGGGTCGCATCCTCGACGCCACGAGCGGCGCCGTGCTGGCCGCGGCAACGGGGACCTACGTGGCTGCGCCGCCGGAACGACTGGCGGAGCTCAAGGCGCGCTACCGCCTGCGCCCCGTGGCCGATCAGACCGAGTCGACCGGACGCGTGGACGGATGATCCTCCTGAGCTCGGTCGCCGCAGACCCCGGACCGGTGAGACGCACACGGCCGAGCAGCACGTCTGGGCGCGCGCGGGTCTTCGTGGCGGCGCGGCTGGATCTGGCGGCGTCCCTCGGCCGTCGACTGGCTGATCGCGTGGGAGACCCAGCCGGCCTCGCGGTCGCGCTCCGTCAAGCGATGGGCGAACTTGCCGATCCGGACTGTCGGGCCGGCCAGCAGTTCGTGGCGCCCGGCATTGGCGCGACCCACGGTGTCCGCAGCCCGTTGCTGCGTGGACTGAGCCGCGGGTTCCGCGGGGCAACCCGAAGCGACTCCCCGGATACGCTCCTGCTGATGGCGGACCGCCTCCTGCGTGAACCCGAGCTTGAAGCACGCCTGTTCGCGTTCGACATCCTGGCCCGGACACTGCCGCGCGAGCGGGAGCGGACCTGGCAGATCATGCGGCGGGCAAGCCGCGAGGCGGGCGACTGGATCACGGTCGACGCCCTTGCTCACACGGTGGCGAGCGGCATCGTGACCGAACCATACCGATGGGCCGAACTGGAGCAACTGGTCTACGCGCCGTCACGCTGGGAGCGCCGCCTCGTCGGCTCCACGATCGCGACCATTCCGTTCGCCAACCGATCGGCCGGCCGGACCCCCGAAGTCGCCAGGCGCGGGCTCGAACTGCTCGACATGCTGATCGGCGACGCCGAGCCGGACGTACAGAAGGCGATCTCGTGGGCCTATCGATCGATGGCGATCGTCGACATCGGGGCCACGGCGGCGGCACTGGACGCCCAGGCGACACGGGCCGCGGCAACGAACGACGGCCACCGGGCGTGGGTCATCCGGGATTCCCTGGCCAAGATCGATCCGGGCGCCGCCGATCGGATCCGATCCCGCCTCGAGGGCATCCGACGTCGATCCGCAGCCCCCGCGACATCCGAAGCCGCCGGGATTGCAGCGCGATTCGCCGACCTGGGCCTCGGACGGCCCCTCCCTGAACCACCACTGAGCTGACCGAAGGAGCCATCCAGACGTGACCGACGATATCGGCGACATCAGGGGCATTCGCATCGCGGACGAGATGCGCGTCTCGTATCTCGACTACGCGATGAGCGTCATCGTGTCTCGCGCATTGCCCGATGTCCGCGACGGACTCAAGCCCGTCCACCGCCGAATCCTGTACACGATGGGCGAGATGGGCCTGTCGGCGACGAGCTCCTTCCGGAAGTGCGCCGCGATCGTCGGCGAGGTCATGGGCAAGTACCACCCGCATGGCGACGTGGCGCTCTACGACGCGCTCGTCCGGCTGGCCCAGGACTTCTCGATGCGCTACCCGCTCATCGATGGGCAGGGCAACTTCGGCTCGGTGGATGGTGACGCGGCAGCCGCAATGCGGTACACGGAGGCGCGGTTGACCGCGATCTCGGCCGAGTTGCTCGCTGACATCGACAAGGAAACGGTCGACTTCGAGGACAACTACGACGGGACCCAGCGGCAGCCGAGCGTCCTGCCGGCCAAGATCCCGAACCTCCTGATCAACGGCAGCTCCGGCATCGCCGTCGGCATGGCCACGAACATCCCGCCTCACCACCTGGGCGAGATCGTCGACGCCACGATCGCCCTGATTGAAGACCCGGCGATCACGACGGACGACCTGTGCACCTACGTGACCGGGCCAGATTTCCCGACCGGCGGCACGATCTTCCGCTTCGAAAAGCAGCGGAACCTGATCAGCGGCGAGTGGGAGACGATCGACGCGATCCGCCAGATGTACGCCCACGGACGCGGTCGGGTCGTGATGCGCGCCCAGGTGGCGTTCGAGGAGGTCCGCGGGGATCGGATGGCGATCATCGTCACCGAGCTGCCGTACCAGGTGAACAAGTCCAGCCTGCTCGAAAAGATCGCCGACCTGGTCAAGGACAAGAAGATCGACGGCATCTCGGACCTGCGCGATGAATCCGATCGCGACGGCATGCGGATCTACATCGAGCTCAAGCGGGACTCGAACCCCCACAAGGTCCTCAACAACCTGTTCAAGCACACGGCGATGCAGGCGGCGTTCAACATGAACATGCTCGCCCTCGTCGGCGGGCAACCCCAGACGCTACCGCTCAAGTCCGTTCTCCAGCACCACGTGGACCACCGCCGCGAGATCGTCCGGCGACGCACCGAGTTTGACCTCGGCAAGGCGCGGGATCGAGCACACATCCTCGAGGGCCTCAAGAAGGCGCTCGACAACCTGGATGCGGTCATCAAGACGATCCGCGCCTCGGCCGACACCGAGACCGCCAAGGCCAACCTCATGGCCGGCTTCGATCTCAGTGAGCGTCAGGCCCAGGCAATCCTCGACATGCGGCTGGCGCGACTGGCCGCGCTCGAGCGCAAGAAGATCGAGGACGAGTACCTGTCGATCATCCAGCTCATCGCGGAGCTGGAGGACATCCTCGCCAACCCGGCCCGGGTCCTGGCGATCATCAAGGACGAGCTCCTCGACGTGAAAAAGCGCTACGCCGGCGATCGGAAGACGCGGGTCGAGGACGATTCATCGCGTGAGCTGACCGACGAGGACCTCATCGCGGACGAGGACGTCGTGATCACGATCAGCGGGCGGGGCTACATCAAGCGCCAGCCCGTGGCGACCTATCGGCGCCAGGGTCGCGGCGGCAAGGGGATCATCGGCCACGTCACGCGGGAAGAGGACGCGGTCAAGCACCTCCTGGTCGCCAGTACCCACGACTGGGCGTTGTTCTTCACCAACCGCGGGCGTGTGTTCTCGGCCAAGGTCCACTCGATCCCGGATGCCAGCCGCCAGGCCAAGGGCATGCCGATCATCAATCTGCCCGGGGTCCAGGTGGAGTCCGGCGAGGTCCCGATGGCCACGATCACCCTGCCATCGTTCGCGGCCGGGAGCTATCTCGTCCTGGCAACCACCAGCGGCAAGATCAAGAAGACGCCGCTCGAGCAGTTCGAACGGGTCCGTTCAACGGGAATCCGGGCGATCACCCTCGATGAGAAGGACGAGCTGGCCTGGGTGGACGTCTCGTCCGGCGAGGATGACGTGATCATCGCCACGGCCCAGGGCATGCTCGCCCGGTTTGAGGAGAGCGAGGTCCGGGCGATGGGTCGCGACGCCGCCGGGGTCATCGGGATCCGCCTGCTCAAGAAGGCCGATGACCGCGTCGTGTCCATGAGCGTCGTCCGGCCGGGAGCCGACCTCCTCGTCCTGACGGAGACGGGCTACGGTAAACGGGTCGCTCTGACCGAATTCCGCCTCAAGCACCGAGGCGGCCAGGGGGTCCGGCTGATTGCGATCGAAGGCCGCAAGACCGGCGTCGTGTCGGCCGTCCAGCAGGTCACAGAGCTGGATGAGGAGCTGGTCCTGATCTCCGCCCACGGCCAGGTCGTCCGAACCGAGCTCGGTTCAATCAACCGCTACTCGCCGGGCGCTCGCGGGGTCATTGTCATGCGCCTCAACGAGGGTGATCGGGTCGTCGGTATCGCTGCATTCAGTCCGGGGCTGGCGGAAGGCCGCGACAACAGCGACAATGGCGATCCGGAAGTGCCCGACGCAGGCGATGGCGGCGGCACGCCGGGGCGCGACGCCTGATCGGCGCGTTCCGGCCCGGCGAGCGGAAGGAGTCCTCCGTGTACGCGGACCAGTTCGAGATCTACCACGGCAACTCGAACCCGGATCTCGCCCGGAAGATCTCCCGGTACCTCGGCGCCGAAACCGGGCGCCTCGACGTCTTCAAGTTCGCCAACGAGAATATCTTCGTCAAGATCCTGGACAACGTTCGGGAGAAGGACGTCTTCATCGTCCAGCCGACCTGCCGCCCGGTCGACGAGTCGAACACGGTCAACGACGCGATCATGGAGCTCCTGATCATGATCGACGCCTTCAAGCGGGCGAGTGCCGGCCGGATCACGGCCGTCGTTCCGTACTACGGCTACGGACGCTCGGACAAGAAGGACCAACCGCGCGTTCCCATCACTGCCCGGCTCGTGGCCGACATGCTGACGGTCGCCGGCGCGGATCGGATCCTGACCATGGACCTGCACCAGGGCCAGATCCAGGGGTTCTTCAACATCCCGGTCGATGAACTGACCGCGGTTCACATCCTGTCCAACTACTTCAAGCACAAGCATCTCGACGATGTCGTGGTGGTGACCGACCTCGGGTTCGCCAAGCGGGCCAGAACCTTCGCGGAGCTGCTCGATGCACCGCTGGCGATCATCGAGAAGCGGCGGGTCGGGAACCTCGATCGAGCGGAACTGATGAACGTCATCGGCGACGTGCGGGGCCGACGCGCCGTGATCGTCGACGATGAGATCGACACCGGCGGAACGCTGAGCGAGACCGTCCGGGCCCTGGAGCGGGAGGGTGTTACCGAGATCTACGCCTGCGCGACGCACGGGATCCTGTCCGACCCGGCGATCGAGCGAATCTCCCAGTCCTCGCTGCGCGAAGTCGTCCTGACCGACACGGTGCCGCTGCCCCCCGCGAAGCGCATCCCCCAGATCACCACGCTGTCGATCGCGCCCCTCATCGGCGAGGCCATCAAGCGGATCCACCGCGGCGAGTCGGTCGGTGCGCTGTTCAGCAGCGAGGTTGAGTTCACCCAGGAGATGCTGCTCTGGGAAGACGGCGTCGCGAAGAAGCTCGATACTCGCAACGAACCGGATCATGCGGCCGAGGATGACGACTCGATGGTCACGGCCAAGGCAGGAGATCGATGAGCCTTCAGCTTCACCGACCGGATCGCAAAGGCGGGCTTGAGCAACGGCCCGTGGTCGAGCGTGACTATCGCGGACAACTGCGCTCATCGCGCTGGGGTGCCGCGCTGAGCAAGGGCCGCCTGCCCGAGCTGGGAAACCCGGAGATGAACCCGACGTCCGTCGCGCGATCGGCAGCATTCTGGCTGGTGCTCGCCGGCGCCACGTTCGGCATCCTGGTGGTCGGCTACGGCACGGGGTTCTGGTCGCTGATTCGCTGACCCTCGGCTAGACTGCAACGTCCATGCTGGGATTCCTGTCCCGCTTCGTTGACTCGAACGATCGAGAACTGAAGCGGATCCAACCGCTCGTCGACGCCTCGAACGCACTCGAGGCCGAGATCCAGGCGCTCTCCGACGAGGAGATCCGCGCCAGGTTCACCGACCTCCGCGCCGAGATTGCCGAGTTCGCTGTTCCCGACGAGCCGACCGACGACGAGCTTCACCATCCCGACCTCGAGCGCCGCCGGGACATCGCCAAGGCCCGTCGAGCCCGTGAGAACGAGCGCCTCCAGGCCGCCCTCGACGAGATCCTGCCCGACGTCTTCGCGATGGGTCGCGAGGCAATGCGCCGGACGCTCGGGATGCGCCACTTCGACGAGCAGCTCGTCGGCGGCGCGGTTCTCCACCAGGGCAAGATCGCCGAGATGAAGACCGGCGAGGGAAAGACCCTCGTCCCGACGCTGGCGGCGGCCCTCAACGCACTGACCGGGCGCGGCGTCCACGTCGTCACGGTCAACGACTACCTGGCGAGGCGTGACCCACAGTGGATGGGTCCGGCCTTCCATTTCCTGGGTCTCAGCGTCGGCATGATCACGCACGAAGCGTCGTTCGTGTTCGAACCCGGCTATCCCACCAACGACGAGCGCCTGATCAACCTGAAGCCGGTGACGCGTCGCGAGGCGTACGCGGCGGATATCACCTACGGCACGAACAACGAGTACGGGTTCGACTACCTCCGGGACAACATGGTCACCGAGCTGGATCAGCGGGTCCAGCGCGAGCGCTACTTCGCGATCGTCGACGAGGTCGACAACATCCTCATCGACGAGGCCCGGACACCGCTCATCATCAGCGGTCAAGCCGAGGAATCCGGCGACCTCTACTACCAGTTCGCTCGCCTCGTTCCACGAATGTCACCGCGCCCAGAAGACGCAGAGGAGGGCGGCGACTACTTCATCGACCTCAAGGACAAGGCCGTCTCGCCGACCGAAGAGGGCGTCGACAAGATGGAGAAGCTCCTCGGGATCGAGAACCTGTTCGATGCCGATCCGCGCCTGGCGCGACATTTCGAGCAGGCCCTGCGGGCCCACGCGCTGTACAAGCGGGACCGCGACTACATCGTCAAGGACGGTGAGATCGTCATCGTCGACGAGTTCACCGGACGCCAGATGCCTGGCCGACGCTGGAGCGAAGGCCTCCATCAGGCGATCGAGGCGAAGGAGGGACTCCGCGTCCAGCGCGAGTCCGTGACGCTGGCGACGATCACGTTCCAGAACTACTTCCGGCTCTACGACAAGCTGTCCGGCATGACCGGCACGGCGATGACCGAGGCCGAGGAGTTCTCCAAGATCTACAAGCTCGAGGTCGTGGCGGTCCCGACCCACCGACCGATGATCCGGGCCGACGGAACCGACCTCGTCTATCGCAGTGAAGATGCCAAGTTCCACGCCGTCATCGATGAAATCGCCGCGATGCAGGAGATCGGACGGCCGGTCCTGGTCGGCACGGTCTCGGTCGAGACCTCTGAGCGCCTCGGCGAGCTGCTGAAGCGCCGCGGGATCAAGCACGAGGTCCTGAACGCCAAGTTCCACGAACGGGAATCTCTCGTCGTGGCCCAGGCCGGACAGAGCGGTGCCGTGACCATCGCGACCAATATGGCCGGTCGCGGGACGGATATTCAGCTCGGCGGCAACCCGGCCGGTCTCGCCTCGGATCTCCTCCACCAGCGCGGACTCAACCCGGCCGAGGTGGACAAGGAGACCTACGACGAGGCGTTCGCCGAGGCGAAGCGGATCTGTGACGAAGACCACGAGCGGGTCGTTGCCGCCGGCGGACTCCACATCGTCGGCACCGAGCGCCACGACAGCCGCCGGATCGACAACCAGCTGCGCGGCCGAGCCGGTCGCCAGGGCGACCCGGGATCGTCCCGCTTCTACCTGTCCCTCGACGACGACCTGATGAAGCGGTTCGCGTCAGAGCGGGTGACGTCGATCATGGAGCGCCTCGGCCTGGACGACGAGACCTACATCGAGTCGGGCATCGTTGGCAAGACCATCGAGAGCGCGCAGAGCCGCGTCGAAGGCTTCAACTTCGACATCCGGAAGCGTGTCGTCGAGTTCGATGACGTCATCAATCGGCAGCGAGAGACGATCTACGCCGAGCGCGACAAGGTCCTCCGGAACGAGGACCTGACGGACACGGTTCGCGCGTTCCTGGACGAAGAGAGCGACTCGCTCGTCCACTCGCACCTTAGCGGGTCGATCGATCAGTGGGGCATGGAAGGACTGATCGAGGCCCTCAAGCGGATGGGCATCGGCCCGGAGGATATCTCCGAGGACGAGCTGTGGGACCTCCGCGATGCCGATCTGGCCCGGGCTCGACTCAGCGAGATCGTCAATGACAAGCTCGACGCCAAGGAGTCCGAGGTCGGCGAGGAATGGTCCATGGTCGAGCGCTTCGTGCTGCTTCGGACCATCGATTCACTGTGGGTCGAGCACCTGACCGAGCTGGACGACATGCGGCGAGGGATCGGGCTCCGCGGCTACGCCCAGGAGGATCCGCTCAACGCGTTCCGCAAAGAGGCGTTCCGGCTGTACGAGGAGCTCGGGGGCTTCATCCGGCACCAGGTGGCCAGCACCATCTTTAGGGTCACGATCACGCACCAGCCCGCGCCGCCGCCGAGCGGCGTCTTCCCGCTGGCTGGTCCCGGCATACCAGCCCGCGCCGGCGGGGCGGGAGACGGGGTTGCCGGACAGATCACGGCAGGTGCCCGTGCTGCGGGGACGGCCGGAGCGGGGATCGGAGCGGGTGTGGCCGGATTGGGGTCCGCCCCGGGCGTCGGTTCCGGCGTCGGTTCCACGTCATCGAGTGGGGAGCGGCAGGCGCGACCGGGCCACACCCCGACCGGTGAGAAGATCGGTCGCAACGATCCGTGCTGGTGCGGGTCCGGCCTGAAGTACAAGAAGTGCCACGGCCGCTGAGACTGGTTGGCAGCTGAGGTCCGGCGTCCGCTCAGCCGCTGAGCCGCTGGACCGGGCCTCGCGGGCCGTCGGACGGGCATTATTCACATTCGGCGAAGGAATCTTCACCTTCCCTCTTGGCGATCGGGGCGCGCTCACCTATACTCCGCACAACTTCCGCGCAACAGGACTCCGTCCCACCCCGGCAACCCCCGCGCCCCGCCCGCCATTTTCCACGGTGTGTTGAGAGAGGGATTTGTGAAGCAGG
>JBDTOF010000437.1:0-1779 GCA_039933375.1 Chloroflexota bacterium | reverse complement strand
AGCGAGCCCGTCCGCCACCAGGCCAGCGCCCGGATGATCCGGCCACCGTCGAGCGGATAGGCCGGGATCAGGTTCACCAGGCCGATCAGCAGATTCAGAGCTCCGACGACCGCGAGGATCTGCCCGATGACATAGGCGAGGTCGGTCTCGAGCGTCCCGATCCCGAGGCCGATTGCACCCAGGGTCAGGCCGAGGATCGTGCTGACAAGTGGACCACTCGCCGCGATCGCCAGGTCGTCGCGAGCGATCGTCGACGAAGGATCGGCCGGTGTCGCTCCCCCAAAGAACGAAACGAGGATCGACTCCACGACGACCCCTCTACGACGCGCGACCACGGCATGACCAAGGTCATGCAGCAGCGCACTAGCGAAGAACGCAATCCCGACCACCCCGCCGAGGATCCACTGGACGCCCATTGCGAGTGATGGCACGGTGCCATTCACCTGGATCACGGCCAGGGCGGCGACCATCGCGACCACGAAGACCCAGCCGAGCTGAACGCGGATCTCGATGCCTGCGATCCGGGCGATCGGCAGTCCTCTCACTGGACGCCAGCCTCCAAGTCCCGATCTGTGCGTGTCCGGCGGCGTGCGGCTCCTGCCAGCGCAACAACAGACAGGCCGGCAGCCAGGACGCCGACCGCGATTGCCGTCTCCGACCAGAACCGCTCCGGGAAGAGCTGGACCAGTCGGTCCGTCTGCGGATCGAAGAGGTACGTGCCGGCGGAGAAGAAGATCTTGTGGAACGCCTCGAAGGCGGCATCGAAGGCAACGACCGACCCGATTCCGGCCACGACCACCCCGAGCAGAAGGCCGAGGCCCCCGATGCGGATCGCTCCCCAGAATTCGCGCGGAGACCATCCCTTGACCCGACCTGCCGCGAACCGGCCCGCGAGGAGAATGGCGAAGGCCACCACGCCGGCCAGGTAGAAGCCCGAGAAGACCCGCCGCACATCACGCATGTGGCTGCGCTCGGCCTCGATGAGCACCGGTTTCCCGCCGATCGAGACATCGAACGCGGGCGGTCCCACGACGAGATCCGTCAGGATCGCCTCCGTGGCGGTCCGGAGGTCGTCACGGCTGTAGCCGGTCCACGCCGCCGCATCTGCCCGTTCCTGCTCGAAGGAGACCCAGGCGGGCGTCAGGAATGGCGTCACCGCGACCACGAGCAGGACCAGGGCGGTCGCGACGGCGACCAAGGTCGCGGCGATACCGGAGATCGGGCGCATCGGCGAATGGTACCGCCGGCCGATCCGATTGCCCGCGAGCTACTCGTCCTCGAGCGTCCGGGCCTGCTCCCACCAGCTCTCGAGGGTCAGCTCGGACGGAACGTCGAGCTTCAGCTCCTTCGCTGCCCGGGCGATCCGCCGCCGGAACTCATCGAGATCCACCCCGAGGATGTCCCGGAGTCCCTCGAGGCCAGCCTGACTGAGCAGGACGTGATCCACGGGGCCGAAACCGGCGAGGTTGAGCATCAATGCTTCGTCGCGCCAGGTGAGGACGTCATTCGTGCTCGCATCAACCTGGTCCGCGAGGGTCTGGCGACGCGTGGTCGTCTCGCTCACTTCGAGCAGCAGACCGGTCGTGAAGATGCCCTGGCGGTCGAGGCGATCGAGATGCACCGGCTCGATGCGTGTCAGCTCGGTGATCGGGGGCACGTGCTCGACTCCTCCTGCGGTCTGTGATGCTGTCTCGATGATGCCATGTTCGTCGCCCGCCCGACGGTCGTGGTCGGTACGGCGCCAGGTCAGATGAGGACCGCAGCCTCGCGTTGAAGCAG
>JBDTOF010000436.1:0-1882 GCA_039933375.1 Chloroflexota bacterium | reverse complement strand
CGCCAGTCGATCGGCTCGGCGGCAGATGCCACGGCACGATGGATCTCGATGACGGCAGCAGCGCCGACTGATCGACGGAGCCGGGCCTGGAGAAAGTCGCGGACGAGCGGATGAGCCCGGACGTGGTCGCGCGAATTCGGTCCGAGGCGGCTGAACAGGCCCAGCATCTCGCCGTCGGCAATCGACGCGCGCGTCTGCTCAGGGGGAACCTGGGCGGCAACACTGCCCAGGACGGGTTCGATCGTCTCGAGCAGGGAACTGCGCATCAGGAACTGCTGCAGATCCGCGGGAAGCTCCCCAACGACCTCCTCGGCGAGGTAGTCGTACAGGTTGCCTTCCGCTCCGCTCAGGGATCGGACGAACGACCGGATTTCGGACGGGTTGCGATCCCGGATCGCGGCACGGACGAGCTCGAGTGAAGCGACCCAGCCCTCAGTCCGGTGGGACAGCTCCGACACGACCCCCGGCTCCAGGTCAAGGGCGTACGTCTCGCGAAAGAGTCGCTCGGTCTCGTCACGGGCAAACCGCAGTTCGGGTGTGTGCAGCTCCACAACCTCGCCCAGGGACCGGAGGCGAGCCAGCGGCAGGGACGGGGTCGTCCGGCTGATCATGACGAAGGTGAGCCGCTCAGGTGCGCGGGCCATCATCTCCCGGATGATGATTCGTGCGTCCTGTGAGTCGTCCACGAGGTGGAAGTCGTCCAGGACCAGGGCGGCCGGTTCCGCGGCGAGGGTCCCGAGCTCCCGAATGAACGCGTCGAGCACGGTGTCCCGCGCGAGGGTCCCGGTGCTCGCCTCGAGAATCATCGATGCGGTAACGGGTCCGAAATCCGGCTGGTGGACCCGGAACGCGGCGACCAGGTGCGCGATGAACCCGAGCCAGTCGCGATCGCCGCGGTCCAGTCGATACCAGGACACGCGGACCCTGGTTCGTCGCGAGAAGTCGGCCAACAGCGTCGTCTTGCCGTAGCCGGCCTCGGCCAGCACGAGGACCACCCGGCGGTGGATCTTGACGTGGAGCCAATCAAGAAGCCGGTCCCGGGCCAGTGTCTCCTCGCGGAGCGGTGGCGCCTGGACCTTCTCGAATTGGACTGGATACTCGGACATTCGACCGAGCATGCCTCCCGAATCGCGCGGCGGCGCCACGATCGCCGGTCGGCCCGGTCCCACGGGGACACCGACTCCATCGGATCGTCCGACGGCTCGGGGACCCCGCTCGGACGGCGGGGGCTCAGGCGGGGCGAACGATACGGACGGGCGAGAGGCGATGTCAATTCTGGGCATGGGTGGCATGGTGGCCGCCGGCGCTCACCGCCCGATTAGCTGCGCATGAAGAAGCTCAGCCCTCGTATTCGAATCCGATCTTGATGTCGACGTGGTACTCGACGATCTCCCCGTCCTCGACTCTGGCTGACGACTTCACGACCTCGATCGTCTTGATGTTCCGGACGGTTCGTGACGCAGTGGCGACAGCCTGGCGCGCGGCATCGCTCCACGAGTTCGGGCTCGTGCCAACCATTTCCCGAATGATGATGACGCCCATGGTTCTTCTCCCTGTGCGGCTGATCCCTGGATTTGTCAGTCTACGAGCATGTGGTGCACGCGCCGACCTCTGAATCTGGCCTCCGTACGTGGAACCTGCTGGCGTGTCGGCGCGTCTGGCCGACCATGAAGACCCGCAATGCACTCGCCCTCCTCATCGTCGCAGCGCCGCTCGTCCTCGGAGCCTGCAGCTCGATCGGCGGGCAGCCGTCAGGTTCCCAGGGCCCCGCGTCCACGTCGACGGCCGATCCCAACGCCATCTACCACCGAACGGGCGCGACCGACGTGGTTCTGCGGTTCGAGGAAGGCGGCGGCTTCGTTCCGATGGGATTCTTCGCCAC
>JBDTOF010000435.1:0-9677 GCA_039933375.1 Chloroflexota bacterium | reverse complement strand
CGCGGCTGCGGTCGAATTCCTCGACCTCGCCGACCAGCCCGATCCCCGGACCTGATTACATGAAACCCGAATGAGAACCGAGACACGACATGCAACTTGACCGCTTCACACAGAAGGCCCAGGAGGCCGTGGCCGCCGCTCAGCAGCTCGCCGAGCGACTGCAGAGCCCCGTTCTTGACGCTGAGCATCTGCTCAGCGCCCTCGTTGAACCCGACGACGGGGTGCCGGCCGAAACGCTCCGTCGCCTGGGCGTTGACCTGCCCGCGTTTCGTGGGGAGCTGGCTGCCATTCTCGCCCGCCGGGCAAAGATCCAGGGTGGTTCGCTGACGCTCGACCCGCGCGCCAAACGGGTCGTCGATCGGGCCCAGGAGGAAGCCCGGCGGCTGGGTGACGAGTACACCTCCACCGAGCATCTGCTCCTCGGGGCCGCCGAGGTCGGCGGCGAGGGCCAGCGGCTGCTCGACGGTCTCGGCGCCAATCGCGAGGCGATCCTCGGCGCCCTGGTCTCGGTCCGGGGCGGGCAGCGAGTCACCTCGCCGAACCCGGAGGGCACCTACCAGGCACTCGAGAAGTACGGTCGGGACCTGACCGCGGAAGCGCGAGCCGGCACCCTTGACCCGGTGATCGGCCGCGACGAGGAGATCCGACGGGTCATGCAGGTCCTATCGCGGCGGACCAAGAACAACCCGGTGCTGATCGGCGAGCCAGGCGTTGGCAAGACGGCGATTGCGGAGGGACTCGCCCAGCGCATCGTTCGTGGCGACGTGCCGGAGACGCTCAAGGGCAAGCGCGTCGTCTCGCTGGACCTCGGCGCCCTGATCGCCGGTGCCAAGTTCCGGGGCGAGTTCGAGGAGCGCCTCAAGGCTGTCCTCAAGGAGATCAAGGACGCCGAGGGCGCCGTCATCCTGTTCATCGACGAGCTCCACACGGTCGTCGGTGCGGGCGCGGCCGAAGGCGCCATGGATGCCTCGAACCTGCTCAAGCCGATGCTGGCCCGCGGCGAGCTCCACACGATCGGCGCCACGACCCTCGACGAGTACCGCAAGCACATCGAGAAGGACGCCGCCCTGGAGCGACGCTTCCAGCCGGTCGTCGTGGATCAGCCGACCGTCGAGGAGACGATCTCGATCCTGCGTGGCCTGCGGGAGCGCTACGAGGTCCATCACGGGGTCCGGATCACCGACTCCGCGCTCGTCGCCGCGGCGACGCTATCGGACCGTTACATCACCGAGCGGTTCCTGCCGGACAAGGCGATCGACCTGGTGGATGAATCGGCTTCGCGATTGCGGATGGAGATCGATTCGATGCCGATCGAGCTCGACGAACTCGAGCGGCGCCGGATCCAGCTGGAGATCGAGCGGGAAGCCCTGCGCAAGGAGACCGACGATGCCTCGAGGGCGCGGCTCGCTGCGCTTGAGAAGGAGTTCGGCGAGATCGCGGAGGAGGCCGGCGCCATGAAACAGCGCTGGGAGGCGGAGAAGTCGGCCATCGAGGCCATTCGCGCCACGAAGACCGAGCAGGAGAGCCTGGCGGTCCGGATCGAGCAGGCGGAGCGAGAGGCCGACTATGAGCGAGCGGCAGCCCTCAAGTACGGCACGCAACGCGAGCTCCAGGAGCGGTTCCGGGAGCAGGAAGCGGCGCTGGCCGCACTCCAGGGCCCGAACGCCTTGCTCAAGGAGGAAGTGACCGCCGACGACATCGCCGAGATCGTCGGGGCCTGGACCGGGATCCCGGTTGCCAAGCTGATGGAGGGCGAGAGCGCGAAGCTCATCCACATGGAGGAACGCCTGCACGAGCGGGTCGTCGGCCAGGAACAGGCCATCGAAGCCGTCTCGGATGCGGTCCGGCGCGCCCGGGCCGGCCTCAAGGATCCACGTCGCCCGATCGGATCGTTCATGTTCCTCGGCCCAACTGGGGTCGGCAAGACTGAGCTGGCGCGGGCGCTCGCGGCCTTCCTGTTCGACGACGAGCAGGCCATGGTCCGGATCGACATGAGCGAGTACATGGAGAAGTTCGCGGTGACCCGGCTGGTCGGCGCACCGCCGGGCTACGTCGGCTACGAGGAGGGCGGCCAGCTCACGGAAGCGGTTCGACGACGGCCCTACCAGGTGATCCTCCTCGACGAAATCGAGAAGGCCCACCCCGACGTCTTCAACGTCCTCCTCCAGGTCCTCGATGACGGACGTCTCACCGACGGCCAGGGTCGGACCGTCGACTTCAAGAACACGGTCGTGATCATGACCAGCAACATCGGGTCGGCGGCCATCGCCGCGCAGGCCGGCTCGTCGCGTAACGACGAGGGCCATGACGCCATGCAACAGCAGGTGATGGAGGCTCTGCGCGGGCACTTCCGCCCGGAGTTCCTCAACCGTGTGGATGAGGTCATCGTCTTCCACGCCCTGTCCGATGCGGACCTGGCGGCCATCGTCGGGCTGCTGGTGGACGACCTGATCCGGCGCGTCTCGAGCCAGGACGTGACGCTTGAGCTCACTCCCGCGGCGCGATCCCTGATCGTCCGCGAGGGCCACGATCCCGCCTATGGCGCGCGCCCGCTCAAGCGGACGATCCAGCGCCTGCTGGAGAACCCGTTCGCCCGGGCCCTGGTGGAGGGTCGCTTCAAGCCGGGCGACCACGTGGTGGCCGACGCGGATCCGATGGGCTCGACCATGGTGTTCAGCTCTGCTGATGCGACGGTCGTGGCGGATGCCGGCGAACGGCGCGATGCTCGCGGCGACGGCTCCGGGCGGCGCGCTCCGTCAAGCCCCGTGCTCGACCTGCCCGATACCAGCCCGCCCAGGGGCAATGGCACGGATCTCGTCAACTGAGATACGCCGAGGCAGCGTCCCGCCTCGCGTCCCTGCCGACCTCGATGCCGGCACCGCCGGTCGCCTTGATGCCGGAACGCCTGGACACCGGCGAGCGTCGCTCGCCGGCACTCACGTTCGGACCGGACACGGCTCGGGCGGCCGCCGTCCTGGTGCTCATCACTCCGGCGAGCGGAGCGCCTGACGCCGATGCCGAGGTGATCCTGATCCGCCGGGTGGACCGCGGCGGGCCGCATGCCGGAGACGTGGCGCTTCCGGGGGGCCGGGTGGAGGCGGGGGACCTCGACGCCGCGGCCGCTGCCCTGCGAGAGGCGACAGAAGAGGTGGGCCTCGATCCGGTCGCGTCTGGCGTCACGATCATCGGCGAGCTGGAGACGTTCTGGATCCCGGTCTCGGACTACCGGGTCACACCGGTTCTTGCTCTTGCGGCGCGGCGTCCCGACCTGACTCCTTCGCCGGATGAGGTCGAGGACATCATCCGAGCGCCTCTGGATTCATTCCTCGCGGGAGCTCAGATCGAGCTCGTCGAGACCGAGATCCGCGGCTTCCCGCTCAGGTTCGGCGCCTATCCCACGGCCGGTGTTCGCGTCTGGGGCGCGACCGCCCGAATCCTCGGCCAGCTCGGCGCGATCATCGGGCCTGGCTGACGAACCAGCGCTGAGTCAGAGCGGTTCGCCGGTCGATCGGTCGAGCCGTTCGGGATGGACCGGCCGCTCGGCCAGGTGGCCCTCGCCTCGCGCAACCCTGCCCGCCTCAGCCGGCAACAGCCTGACGGCGGCGCCATCAAGCGCAGCGGCGATCGCGGTGTCGTCCGAGCCGGTGAACTCCACGACGATGGCTCGCATCTCGCCGTGCTCCGTCCAGGCTGCATGGAGTTCGTTCGCCGGCCACAGCACCGCCTCACCGGCGGCGACGCGCCGGCGCTCGTCGCCAACGAGCACCCAGCCACCGCCCTCGATCACGCAGAACCACGTGGTGTTGGGGTTGTCATGCGGAACGATGGCCCCGCCGCTCACGAACGCGAACTCGGAGATGAGGCCCCGGCGGTCCGAATGAATGACCTGGCCAGTCAGTCCCTGGGTGCCTGGTGGGCCCCCGGGCCTCCGGAATCCAGCCCCGAAGCGCCGGATCTCGATCGACATGGTTCGAGCGCCTTCGCCTGGTCGCTCGCCGCGCCGCGTGGTCGGCTCAGCGCCGACGGCGCCGTGAGCCCCGCGAGCGGATGGTGGCTTCTGGCCGGGCCGCTTTCTGGCGGCTCAGGGTCCGCTGGCGGGCAAGCTGCTGCTCATAGGCCGCGAACAACGGCGGGTAGCGCAGGAATCTGACCCAGACCATGGTGCCGATGCCCACCAACCCCTCCACCAGGACCACGGCGAAGTCGAACTGGAAGACGGCGCCCATCGCCAGCAGCAGAAAGGTGATCAGGCCCGTCCACAGGAGCCACTCCCACATGTCGGTGTAGAGCCGATGGCGATGGAGCGCCCGGGTCCTCACGTTGTAGAGCACCACGAGCACCACGAGCAGGACGAGCGACACCATCCAGGTCACATCGAACAGGTCGGGAAACAGCCGACGGGTGAAGGGCAGCCAAAGATATTCCCAGGGCAGGAGTGTCACGATTTCTCCAGGTAATTCGGTGTCGAGTACGCCGCGAAGGTCCGGACATGGAGTATGCCACGACCCGCCGCTATACTCGGCCGTGAGACGCGCGTCCGTTGAGAGGCTGATTGAGGAGGTTGCTTGCGAGCCCTGCTATCGGTCGCGGTACGCGACGGAATCACCCCATTTGCACGGGACCTGCAATCCCTCGGCGTCGAGGTGTTCGCGACGGACGGCACCCGTGAACACCTGGCTGCCGATGGGGTCGAGGTCGCCCCGATCTCCGACCTGACGGGTATTCCGGCCATGCTCGACGGCCAGGTCAAGACGTTCCATCCGGCGGTCTACGCCGGCATCCTGGCGCGCCGCGACCGACCGGAGCAGATGGCCGAGATCGAAGCGCAGGGCATCTCCACGATCGACATCGTGGTCGTCAACGTGAAGTCGTTCGGCGCCGAGATCGGACGCAGCCTCGTCGGCATCGAGCGGGCCATCGAGATGATCGACGTCGGTGGTGCGGCGCTGCTTGGGGCAGCAGCTCGCAATGCCGCCGGCGTTGCCGCGGTCGCCAGTCCGGAGCACTATCCGCAGGTCATCGCTGAATTGCGCGAGCGGGGCCTCGTCAGCCCGGAGTTCCGCGCCCGGCTTGCCGCTGAAGCCTTCGGAACGGTTGCGGCCTACCACGCCGAGATTGCCGCCTACCTCAACCAGGTCTCGGGAACGACGTTCCCGTCCAGGATGGCCCTGGTGCTCGAGAAGGTCGCCGACCTTCAGCACGGCGAGAACCCGCATCAATCCGCGGCGTTTTACCGGGAAACCACCCATCGATCCGGCACCCTCGCCGATAGCACCCAGCTCCACGGCGAGCGGCCATCGTTCAACAACATCCTCGATATCGACGCTGCCTATCGAATCGCGGCCGACTACACGGGGCCAACGGTGGTCATCGCGAAACACACGGATCCTGTGGGGATCGCGACCAGCGACGACCTGGTCGAGGCGTATCGCCGCGCGCTCGAAACGGACCCGGTGGCTTCATTTGGTGGAATCGTCGGAGTGAACCGCGAGCTGGATGGGGCGACCGCCCGAGCGATCGCCCAGAACTCGTACGAGGCCGTGGTGGCGCCGGGGTTTGACCGTGCCGCGCTTGGGATCCTGCGTCAGAAGGCCGGTCTCGAGATCCTCGCCATCCCACCGAATCCGATCGAAGGGATGCGCGATTACGGCATCGCCAACCTCGACTTCAAGCGAGTTGCCGGGGGTCTCCTCGTGGAGACACTCGATACGCTGGGGCTGGACCGGGGGCAGCTCCAGGTGGTCACGAAGCGCCGCCCGACCCTCGAGGAACTGACCGATCTCCTGTTCGCCTGGCGGGCCGTTCGACACGTCCGATCGAATGCAATCGTCCTGGCGAAGGGCGGATCGACCGTCGGGATCGGAGCCGCCCAGGCGAGTCGCCAGGTGTCGGTCGAGATCGCGCTCCGTCGGGCCGGTGAGCGGGCGCGGCTCAGCGTCATGGCCAGTGACGCCTATTTCCCATTCCCTGATGGGATCCAGATCGCGGCTCAGGCCGGAGTGACCGCGATCATCCAACCCGGCGGTTCCATCCGTGACGAGATGGCCATCGAGGTGGCGGACCGCCACCACCTCGCCATGGTCTTCACGGGGCGACGGCACTTCCGACACTAGCCGAGGGCCGCACGCGGCCGTCAGGAGGGGTTCATGGAACAGCTGCTTGCACTCGAAATGGTCCGGGTTACCGAAGCCGCGGCCATCGCCTCGGCCCGGCTGATGGGACGCGGCCAGCGGGACGAGGCGGATCGCCTTGCGACCGAGGCGATGCGCGCCGCAATGGATGAGATCGAGATGGCGGGCACGATCGTCATCGGTGAGGGCGAGCGGGACGATGCCCCGATGCTCTACATCGGTGAGCGCGTCGGCGCGGCTGCAGCGACTGGCACCGCGCCGGAGATCGATATCGCGGTTGACCCGCTCGAAGGTACGAACCTGGTCGCGACCGGGTCAGCCAACGCAATCACGGTCCTGGCGGCATCCGAGCGCGGCGGGCTCGTCCATGCGCCTGATACGTACCTCGAGAAGCTGTGCGTCGGCCCACTCGTGGCCGGACATGTCGACATCACCGCGACTCCGACCGAGAACGTTCATCGGATCGCCGAGGTGCTGCGGCGCAAGCCGAGTGACATCACCATCGTGATCCTGGATCGACCGCGGCACGAAGCACTCATCGCCGAGGTCCGGGCGACCGGGGCACGGATCAAGCTGATCTCGGATGGAGACCTGTCAGCAGCCATCAGTTGCGCCGTCCAGGGGACAGGTGTCCATGCCGTCATGGGCCTCGGCGGCGCCCCGGAAGGGGTCATCACCGCGGCCGCACTGCGCTGTCTCGGCGGCGAGATCCAGGCCCGGTTCCGATATCGCAGCGCGGAGGAGCACGAACGCGGCGAGAAGATGGGCCACGGCGACGAGTCCCGTGTCTATCGGACCGAGGATCTCGCCTCGGGCGACAACCTCGTCTTCGCCGCCACCGGCGTCACGAGCGGTGATCTCCTCGAGGGCGTCCGCTTCTTCGGTGGCGGGGCTCGGACGCACTCGCTGGTCATGGCCTATCAGACCAAGACGGTCCGGTTCGTCGATACGGTCCATATGTTCGACCGCGATCGTCCGCCGAGCGTTCGGCTGTAGTTCGCGGGAAACGACGATGGCTCGAGCGGAACCGCGCATCGTCGCGCTCGGGGGAGCGTCGGTGCTACCGGGATCGACGGATGGTCCGCTTCATCAGTACCTCCTCGACCTGACCGGTCAGAGCCGGCCCCGGATCTGCTTCCTGCCGACGGCTTCTGGCGATGATGCCGGCTCTGTCGCCGCGTTCTACGGCTGGTTCGCCCGCCGGGCAGAGGCGACCCATCTCGGCCTGTTCGATCGCCGGGTCGAGGACATCGCCGGCTTCCTGGCTGCCCAGGACGTGATCTACGTGGGCGGGGGCAACACCGCCAACATGCTGGCGATCTGGAGGATCCACGGCGTCGACGTCGCTCTCCGCGAGGCTTGGAGGTCCGGGGTCGTGCTGGCCGGCCCGTCGGCCGGAGCGAACTGCTGGTTCGAAGGCAGCGTCACCGATTCGTTTGGCCCGAGCCTGGGCCCCCTGAGCGACGGACTCGGGTTCCTCAAGGGCAGCTTCTGTCCGCACTACGACAGCGAATCCGCCCGGCGCCCGCGATATCACGAGTTCGTGGCATCCGGGGCCTTGCCGGATGGCTACGCCGCCGACGACGGGGTCGGCCTCCTGTTCAGCGGGTCCACCCTGGCCGAGGCCGTCGCGAGCATGCCCGAATCACGGGCCTTCAGGCTGGAACGAGCCGGCCGGGACGCCACCGAAACCTCGATCCGGCCGAGACTCCTGCGGGCCTGAGGTCGGTCGCTACTCGATCGGGTGCCAGCTCGAGCTCGCCGCATCCCAGGCCCCGATCGAGCGGACCGCCGGGGAGCCCTCCACGGCCAGGCGTCGCCGTCGAGCAGTTTCGACCGTCTCGGACCAGCCCGGCGGCACAAGGCCGGGCGCGAGATCGGCCAGCGGTGCGAGCACGAACAGCCGATCGGCAGCTTCGCGATGCGGGATCACCAGGAGCTGACCGGACTTGCCGGGGTCGAGCGACACGCCCTCGGGCGGGCGCGTGATCGACAGCCGGGCACGTCCGAAGACGAGGAGATCGAGATCGAGTTCGCGGGGACCCCACCGCTCGCGTTCCTGGCGCCCGAAGGCGCGTTCGATCTGCTTCAGTGCGACGAGCAGCGCCAGCGCCCCTGTTGCGGGGTCGGGCCCGGCCGGAACGTCGAGCGCGACCACGGCGTTCCGGAATTCCGGCTGCTGCTCGACCCCGACGGGCGCCGTGGCATACAGCCGCGACACGCCTCGGAGTCGGGCTCCGGGCAGCGCCGCGAGGGATCGAATTCCCGCCGCCAGCGTGGCCGCGGCGTCGCCGAGGTTGGCTCCCAGCCCGACGTACGTTCTGACCGCGCGCATCGTGATCCCAGGGCTCCTCGCTTGACTCACCCGCTGACCCGGGTTGCCGCCATCATCCTCCACGCCTGACGCCGCGGGGAGTCGTCAGCGACAGGTTCCGCTGCCTGCGTCCTTGAACGTGGCGCTGCCGGCGGGAACGAACTGCCACGTGTAGCCATTCGCGGCCAGGGTCAGCTTGAGGACTCCGTGCGAGGTGCTGTTGCGGATCTCGCTGTTGGCGCGGATGGTTGAGAAGCCGCGCAGGCTTGCTCCGCCGGTGCCGACGACGAATTCGCGGATGCCCGTCGCCGGGTTGGCGACACCACCAGGGGTCTGGGGCGCAAACCGTTCGTAGTCATGATCGTGGCCGTTAACGATCACCTCCGCACCCGCCGCGTAGAGGGCATCCCAGAGTGGCCCCACGGTCGCATCGCTGCCGTGCTCCCCGGAACTGAAGCGCGGATGGTGCCAGTAGGCCAGGACGCAGGTCCGCGGATTGGTCGCCAGGTCGGCGCGCAGCCATTGCACCTGTGCCGACCCGGCAGCGCAGCCCACGATGGTGCAATTCGAGTTCAGGGCGTAGATCCGCCAGGTGCCGAGGTCATAGGCATACCAGCCACTGTCGGCCGGACCCGCCCGGGAGCCGAAATAGCCAAAGTAACCTCCGGCGGCCGACGTCCCGTAATCGTGGTTGCCCGGTGCCGGGTACGTGCGATCGCGGAAGGCGCCCCAGGTCGGGCCATAGCAATCCCGGAATTCCGCGGCGGTTCCACGTTCGTAGGCGTTGTCACCAGCGGTGAAGACGGTCCCGGCGATGCCCGCGACGACCTTCGCCGTCGCGCTATCCGCCGTCAGGCCGCATGACGCGATGTCGCCGGCGCCGACGAGCACGACGTCCGCACTGGCCTGCGGGGTCGGGGAAGGCGAAGGCGGGGGGGCCGTGGTTGGTGCCGTGGGCGGCGTGAGTCCCGCGGTCGGCGTCAGCACGACGAAGGCATCCACATCGACCCGGGGATGGCCCGGCGTCCCGGCAGTGCGAATCTCGATCGTTCGCTGCGCCGAGGTCGGCCAGGTCCGGCTGAAGACCAGCAACCCGGAGGCCGCGACCGAGCGATTGGCGTTGACGGTGCCGGCGAAGACGCCGTCGATGTAGACGCCGGCGGCGCCGCGAAGCGGACTGACCGAAGCGACCCAGGCGAGCGAGTTCCCGGTGAACGTGAAGCGCGCGATTG
>JBDTOF010000434.1:0-10003 GCA_039933375.1 Chloroflexota bacterium | reverse complement strand
TGCTCGATGGTCGGATCGACCTGATGGGCGCGATCGGCTACGTCATCGCCCAGGTGATCGGCGCGGTCGGCGCATCGGCCGTTATTCTCGCCCTGTCAGACCAGGGCGTCGTTGCCGGCACGAAGAACATGCCAGGCGTCAGCGACGGCGGGGCGCTCCTCGTCGAGGTGGTCCTGACCGCGATCTTCGTGGCCGTGATCCTGACCGTAACCAAGAAGGACGCAGGGCACGCCATCATCGTCATCCCCCTGACCCTTCTCGCCATTCACGCGGTGGGTATCCCGTTCAGTGGCGCTTCGGTCAACCCGGCGCGCGCCCTCGGGCCCGCCATCGTGTCGATGGACTTCGCCAAGATCTGGATCTACCTCACAGCACCCTTCGCGGGCGCTGTCGTTGGGTGGGGTGTCTTCCGGATCCTATCCTCGGAGGACTAGCTGAGACACTTCCTAGTCGGACGACGAGACCGGTGAGGGGTCCTTCATGTCGACCGTGATCGCCGCGCCGGTTCCGGCCAGCCAGCACGCGGCAGCCTGACCTCCGCCGATCTGGATCAGGGTGGGTTCCTCCACGCGGCAGCGATCGAAAGCAACCGGACAACGGGGGTGGAATCGGCAGCCAGCCGGGATGGCCGCGGCATTGGGTGTCTCACCGACCAGGATCGTCCGGGCAGCCCGCTGTTCCGGCGTCGCCGGCTCGGGCGTCGGCGAGACCGAGACGAGGGCGGCCGTGTAGGGATGCGTCGGGTGCTGGATCACTGCCCGGGATGGTCCGATCTCAACGATGCGGCCCAGGTACATCACCGCGATCCGGTCCGCAATCACCCAGGCAAGCGACAGGTCGTGGGTGATGAAGAGGTAGGCGAGTCCGCGGGCGGCGCGCAGGTCGAGCATGAGTCGGAGAAGTTCCGTGCGGATCGAAACGTCGAGCATCGACACCGGCTCGTCCGCGACGACGAGCTCGGGGCCCATCACGAGGGCACCTGCGATTACCACTCGCTGCCGCTGGCCGCCCGAGAGTTCGTGTGGGTAGCGAGCTGCAAACTCCGCGGCGGGACGAAGGCCAGCTGTGTCAAGCGCCTCGAGGACGTGCTCGCGACGCTCCGCGGCCGATCCCAGGCCGTTTACGACGAGCGGCTCGGCAACGAAGTCGAAGATCGACTGTTTGGGATTCAGGGTCTCGTAGGGATCCTGGAAGACGATTTGGACCCGTCGGCGATAGCCCCGCAGGGCACCCACGCCCCACAGGTCCGTGACATCCTCGCCGGCCACGACGATGCGCCCGGCCGTCTGGCGGGTCAGTTTGACGACGACCCGCCCGGTCGTTGTCTTGCCGGATCCCGACTCCCCGACGAGCGCGAGCACCTCTCCCCTCTGGATCGTGAGGTCGATGCCGTCCACAGCTCGAACCGCACCAGCCGACCGACCCCGCAGCATGTCGCCGATCCCGCCTCGGATCGGGAATTGGACTTCGATCCCTTCGAGCCGGAGGAGTTCATCCGAAGGGTCGACGGTCATGTCACATCCGCGGGGACGAGGATTGGTGTGCCATCGCTTCCGGCCGGGTAGAGGTGGCACTCGACACGCACCCCGTCGGGCAGGATCGTCGCCCCTGGGACCTCGACGCGACAGATGTCCATTGCCAGGGCACAGCGGGGCGCGAAGCGGCACCCAGGAGGTGGGTTCCGGAGATCAGGCGGCGAGCCTGGAATCGTATCCAGAGTCCGTCGGTCGGCGTGGATGTTCGGGAACGCAGCCAGGAGCTTCTGCGTGTATGGATGCCTCGGCTTCGAAAAGAGATCTGCAACGCGGCCGTCCTCGGCGATTCGACCGGCATACATGATCAGGACCCGATCACACGTTTCTGCGATCACCGAGAGGTCGTGCGTGATGAGGATCAACGACAGACCGAGCTGGGCACGCAGCCGCTCGAGCAGTTCGAGGATCTGCGCCTGGACCATCACGTCGAGGGCCGTGGTCGGCTCGTCGCCGATGATGATCGCCGGGTCACAGGCCAGGGCCATCGCGATCATCGCTCGCTGGCGCATGCCGCCGGAGAGCTCATGGGGATACGCACTGCCGCGCGCTCGTGGGATGCCGACCAATTCGAGCAGATCACCGGCTCGCCGCCGAGCAGCCTTCGGATCCGCCCCAAGTCGCTCGACGATCGGCTCGGCGATCTGGTCCCGTATCCGACGGACGGGGTTCAGGGCGTTCATTGCGCCCTGGAAGACGATTGCGATCTCGCGCCAGCGGTACCGGCGCATGGCGTTCTCCGACTTCCCAGCGAGATCGATGCCGTAGAGTCGGACGGTTCCCTCGACGATCCGGCCGTTTGGCGGCAAGAGCTGAACCAGCGACAGCGCGGTGGTCGTCTTGCCGCAGCCAGACTCGCCCGCGATTCCGAGGGCCTCACCCTGGTCGAGTCGGAAGCTGACGCCGTCAACGGCGTGGACCATCCCGGACTCGAGGGTGAAGTGGGTCTTCAGGTTTTCGACCTCGAGGAGCGGCGCAGTCGGATCTGCGAGCCGCGGCAGCTTCCGGACCTGACCGTCCTCGAGGATGGCGACGGCCGCCGGTTCCGGCTGGGTCATGGCGCGCGCCGTCGGCGTGGGTTGAGGAGGTCGTCCAATGCGCTGCCAACCAGGGTGAAGGCGAGCACAACGAGCACGATGCCTACGCCGGGCGGGACGAAATACCACCATGCCCCGAGGCCCGGTGCACCAACTGCGCGTGCCGCCTCCAGCAACTGGCCCCAGGACGGCTGGAACGGATCGCCAAGCCCCACGAACGAGAGCGTCGTCTCGGTAAGGACGGCGCCCGCGAAGGTCAGGACGGCATTGGCGACGATGAGGTTGATGACGTTCGGCAGGACGTGCCGCCGCATGATGTGGCCGCCGCCGGCGCCGATCACTCTCGCCCGATCCACGAACGCTCGCTCGCGGATCGAAAGCGTCTGGGATCGGATGATCCGCGCCGTCGAGGCCCAACTCGTGATCCCGATCACCACGATGATCACGATGAGCGTCATCCGGATTCCGAAGACTTCGGCGGTCGCATTACCGACCAGGTCGCGGATGATCGGCGTCAGAATGAGCGCCAGGACAAAGGTCGGGAGGACCAGGAAGAAGTCGGTGATCCGCATGAGGACCGCGTCAAGTCGCCCACCGACGTAGCCGGAGACAATCCCGATGACTGCCCCGATGAGCACGGTAATCACCGTTGCGATCAATCCGATGACCATCGAGATGCGGGTCCCGTGGACCGTCAGGTTGAGCATGCTCCGCCCCAGCTGGTCCGTCCCCAGCAGGAAGTCGATGGATGGCGGCGACAGCCGAGGGCCGGTCGCCGTCACGGCGGTCTGGATTGGTCCCACGAAGAAGGAAGGGGCGATCGAAAGGGCTGTCAGGACGAGGAGAATGGCGAGACCGACGAGGCCAGCCGGCCGCAGTACAAGCTGGCCCAGGAGCTCGATGGCGCCCGTCCACGGTCGACGCCGGGGGATGACGATCGCAGCCGTCGTCACGTTCGCACCCGCGGGTCGAGGAAGCCGTACACGACGTCGGCGAGCAAGTTCGCCAGGACCACCGAGATACTCAGGAGGAGGAAGACGCCCTGGAGAACCGGGTAGTCGCGTGCCGTGAGCGCCTCGACAGCCAGCGTCCCCAGGCCCGGCCAGTTGAAGACCACCTCGACCGTGATCGCCCCGGCGATGACATAGCCGAGGTTGATCGCGACGAGCGACACGGTCGGCAGGAGCGCATTGGGAAGCGCATGGCCCGTCAGAACACGACCGTCCTGCAGGCCCATTGCCCGGGCCGTTGTCACGTAATCCTCTGAGAGCGTCTCGACGATCGACGATCGCATCAGAATCGAATACTGGCCAACGAGACCGAGCGAGACGGTCAGCAGAGGCAGGGTCAAGTGGAACGCAAGGTCGGCAAGCAGGTCGAGAGGAGACGCATAGATGCGGCCGGCCGTGAGCATCCCGAACGTCGGGAACCAACGCAGCCCGGTCGAGAACACGAGCAGCAGCGCCATGCCAAGCAGGAAATACGGCGTCGAGTAGAGGACGAGGCTGATCCCGTTACCAACGTAGTCGACGGCAGTGCCTCGTTTCCAGCCTGAGTACGCTCCGAGGGCGAGTCCGATCAGGATCGCGAGGATCTCGCCGAGGCCGAAGAGAAGGAGAGTCGGACCGATGCGCTGGCCGATGACTGCCGCAACCGTCTGCCCGCGCGCGACGAACGAGTACCCGAGATCGCCGGTCGCGGTGGCACCCAGATACTTCACGAACTGGTCGGGAAAGATGGGGTCGTTCAGCCCCCAGCGCTCACGCAACGCAACACGCTGCTGCTCGGTTACGTTAGGGACGCCGCGAAGGATGATCCGCTCCGGCGAGCCTGGCATCAACCGGAAGAGCAGGAAGTTGACGAGGATGATCGCCAAGATCGTGATGGCTGCCGAGGCGGCCTTACGCCCCAGGAAGCGGCCTCCCATGGGCGACTACCGGAAGCGGCTACCAAGGGGCCGCCTTGCGGCGGCCCCTTGGTTCGAGCGTCGTACGAGACGGAGCATCACTCCTCGTCTGAGACGGATCCGCGACGTCGCAGCAACAACACTCCCCCCACGATGACCACGATGATGACGCCGCCGATGATCACCGGGGTAATGTCCCCACTGGAACTCGAGCCGGACCCGGACGCCGAGGGAGTCGGGGTGGATCCGGCGTCCGGACTGGCTGCCGGCGCAGGCGTTGCCGCGGAGATGGCCTGGAGGAAGGTGTACCCGCGCGGACCGTAGCCGAAGAGCGGGGTCCCGCCCACCGATGGCTGGATCGTCCAGTTCGTGAACTTATCGGTCCGGTAGGCATGCAGCTCGGAGTCGTAGTACAGGATGATGTAGGGCGCATCGCGATAGACAAGCTGCTGCATCTGGGCGATGTCAGCCTTCCGCGTGACAGGATCGCTCTCGGCCCGCTGGTCGAGGAAGAGCTGGTCGTACTCGGGATTCGAGTAGAAGCTGTCGCTCGAGCCGCCGATCTGGTCGGTCCGCAGGAAGTCGAGCAGCGAGGTGGGATCGGGGTCGCCGACCCATCCCCAAATCTCGACGTCGAAGTTGGCCGGTCCGCCAGGGGGCGGAGTGACATCCTCGATGAGCTTGCCTTCCTCGGTCACGTAGGCGTCGACCCCCACGCCGAGCTTGCCCCACCAACCCTGGATGAACTCGGCATCCGTTGAGTGTTGAGCCTCGGAGTCCGGCCAGGTCACTCGCAGAACGATCGGGTTTCCTTCCTTGTCGAGCCGCCGCCCCTGCCCATCCTTCTTGTAGCCGGCGGCGTCGAGAAGCGTGTTCGCCTTGTCGATGTCGAAGGTCCGCGCAATCGAAGCATCGGGCTCCACGTGCCAGCGCGTGTGGAAGGGCGGGATGATCGTGGTGCCGGGTTCGCCGTAGCCGCCCAGGGTGGCGTCCACGAGCTTGTTCTGATCGATGGCCCAGGCCAAGGCAACACGGAACGCGGGATCGGTCAGCGCGGACGTCGAGCCCTTGTATCCGTCGGTGTTTCCCTTGGTGTTGAAGGCGATCTGAGAGTAGCCGTTCGATACACCTTCCACGGTCTCGATACCCGGCTCGTTCTTCAGGGCGTCGAACTGGTCTGCGAGGACGCCACGGACGTAGTCGATCTCGCCGGTCTTGAGCGCCGCAACCATCGTGTCGGGACTCGAGAAGTGATGGATGATCACCTCGTCCGCTGCGCCCTGGAGGCCCCAGTAGTTCGGGTTACGGGCGAACCGGATGAACTCGCCGGGCTTCCACTCGACCGCCTGGTACGGGCCAGTTCCGACGACCGGTGGCTCGTTCGTGTAGGGGGTCGCACCGGTCGCGCTGGCGATCTCGTCAAGGCTGTACTTGGACCAGACGTGCTTCGGGAGAATCGGCAGATAGGCTTCCAGGATCAGCTGATTCTCGAATTCCGTGGTCACCACGAGGGTTTCCGGATCCGGTACGCTCACCGCCGTGACACCCGCGTTGGTGATGTATGCCTCCAGGTAGCCTTGGCCCAGATAGTAACCATCGGCCGAGGCATCGCTCTTGGCTGTCGCATCAAGCACGAGCTGGATCGAGTATGCCGCGTCCTCGGCCGTGGCCGGCTGTCCGTCGGACCACTTCATTCCCGACCTGATCTTGAAGGTCCACGTATTGCCGTCCTGAGCCCAGGACTCGGCAAAGCCCGGCACAGGCTCGAGGTCCTGGCCCCACCCCACGAGCGTGTCGTAGTTCAGGGTGAAAGCCTCGAAGTCGGCCACGACGACCGAGCTGAACGGGTTCAAGACTTGGAGATCCTGGTCGGTGCCGGCATTGAGAACGAGCGGATCGGCCGCGGCGACGGGCGCCGTGGCCGGGCCAATGGCCGCAAACGCAAGCCCGGCGGACATCAGGATCCGGGCTCCACGGGCCCGCAGGGTGGATCGGTTCATGCGTATGCCTCCTTGGGCGTGCCGCCCACCCGGGCTGGCACAGACCATCGCGCAACGACGAGTGCGTCGAGGTTCGCACATCGAGCAGGCTGCGCGCAAATCGGTCGCCGCTCTCAGATCCGGAAGTTCGGAGCCTCGTCCGGGTTCAGGAGCTTTGGGCGGTCGACCCGGAAGGCCTCGATCTCGCCGGCCGATGGCGTGATCCCATCGATGGCCAGTTCGCCCAGGATCCGCCCCAGGACCGACGCGAACTTGAAGCCGTGTCCGGCGCCGAGGGCGAGGACGACTCCCGGATGATCGGGCAGCCGGTCCACCACGAAATCGCGCTCTGGGGTGAGGGTGTAGATGCAGGTCTTGGTCAGGAGGTCCGGACCGACCGCCCCGGGCAGGTGTCGCTCCATGAATGCACGGAGCCGAGCGTGCGCCACGCGATTCACGTCGAACGTCCGGCTGTCGATGGTGCAGACGTCGCCGCCAACGTCCTGGGCAGCCTTCGGCCCGGGTTCCCCGTAGGTCGGGAAGCCGTAGAAGCACGGTTCGTCCATCCAGATCCAGACCGGGAAGCGATCCGGGGCGAACGCGGTCGGATCCGGACTGTCGAAGTAGGTCACCTGCTCCCGCGTGATCGTGAGGGGCAGTTTCCATCCCAGTCCACCCAGCAGCTGGTTCGTCCAGGCATCGGCGGCAATGATGACCCGGCCGGCGCGGTGGACGGTCCCATCCGCGGTCGTAACCGCGTACGAACCATTGACCGCCTCCACGCTCGTGACCGGGGTCCGATCGAGCAGCGTCGCGCCGTTGGCTACGGCGAGCTGGCGGTGAGCCGGATTGGCCCGACTCGGGTCAGCGATCCCCGTATCGGCCTGAAAGATGACGCTGGTGTCGTCGGCGAGCCGCCATTGTGGCCAGCGCCGCATCGCTTCGGCGGCGTCCAGCCGATCGAATGGGACGCCCTCGGACGCCAGGCTGCTCGTGTAGTCGGTCTTGTCCGTCGCCCCTCCTGCGGGATAGAGATCGATCCCCCCGGTCTTCGTGACGATCTGGATACCGCTGGCGGCCTCGACCTCGGACCACGTCTCATACGCGCGCCGGGCGAGCCGAACGTAGTCCCGGCGGTGATAGGAAAGCCGGATGATCCGTGAGTGATCCTGCGATGCGCCGTTGTGGTGGCCGAACTCGAACTGCTCGAGACCCAGGACGCGGAGGCCCGGTCGTGTGGACAGCCAGTAGGCAGCGGCGGACCCGATCCCGCCAAGCCCGATCACGATCGCATCCCAGTTGCGCTGCATGACCGGACGCTAGCAGGAACGCCGTGGCTCCGGCGGCCAGGCCCGGGCGGCCCAGCGGAACGTGCGCCGCGAACCCCAGCCGGTGCGTAGACTCGTCGCATGGCACGTACCCGACCCGCCTCCGAGCCTACCCACGCTGTCATCCGTCGCCTGGACGTTGCGATCGTGGCCCGGGACGGAACCGAGCTGTCGGCGAATCTGTGGCTGCCCGATGACGTCGAAGCCGGCGGCCGCCATCCGGCGATCCTCGAGATGATCCCGTACCGCAAGGACGATTGGCGGGCCAACGCCGACGAGGCCCGCGGCCGATACCTGGCCGCGCGCGGCTACGTCCTGTGCCGGCTCGACGTGCGGGGTACGGGTCGGTCCGATGGCATCGCCCTCGATGAGTACACAGCCGAGGAAACTCGCGATGGCTACGACGCCGTCGAGTGGCTCGCAGCCCAGCCGTGGTGCACCGGACGGATCGGTATGTGGGGCATTTCGTATGGCGGCTTCACCGCGATCCAGGTCGCGGCGCTTCGGCCGCCACACCTGCGAGCGATCGTCCCGATGTATGCGACCGATGACCGCTACACCGATGACGTTCACTACATCGGCGGCTGCGTGACCGCTTCGGAACTCACCCAGTACGCCGTCAGCCAGGTGGCATCGAACGCTCTCCCAGCCCTTCCGGCGCGCGCCGGCGAAGACTGGCTGGCGGCCTGGCGCACCCGCCTCGAGGCCACTCCCGTCTGGCTGCTGCCGTGGCTCCAGCACCAGGCGGACGGTCCGTACTGGCGCCAGGGATCACTCGCACCAGCTTATGACCGGATCGAGGCAGCCATCCTGATGTTCGGCGGCTGGATGGACTCCTACGTCGACCCCGTCTTCCGGATGCTCGAGCAGTGCTCCTCGCCGCGCCGTGCGATGGTCGGTAACTGGGTCCATTCCTTTCCGGATGATGCGTACCCGGGCCCGAACTTCGACTGGCTGCACGAGATGATTCGATTCTTCGACCATTGGCTGAAGGACGAGGCGAATGGGGCGATGAACGAGGCCGGGCTGACCTGGTTCCAGCGGGACTCTGCGCCGCCGGAGCCGTTCCCGGCGCACTGGCCGGGTCAGTGGCGCGCGATGTCGTCGTACCCGGGTGGGGAGGTCTCGCACCGGACCTTCTGGCTCGCGGCTGGCGACGAACCGCTTGGTGGTCGCCTCGAGCCGAGCGCCCCCAGCGCCCGTGGGAGCACGTCCTTCGCCCATCGGGCCACGGTCGGAACCAGCGGCGGTCTGTCGTGGGGCGCGGGCCATCCGCCAAACGGCCTGCCGCGCGACGTTCGACGGGACGAGATTGACGTGCCGGTCTATGTCTCGGCGCCGCTCGACGAGCCGATCCACGTCCTTGGAGCAGCCGTCGCCGAGCTGGAAGTGGCCGCCTCGATGCCCGTGGCGACCCTGGTCGTTCGACTATCCGACGTGGCGCCCGACGGGACCTCCAGCCAGGTCACGATGGGAGTTCTCAACCTGACCCATCGTCACGGCCACACCGACCCCGAGCCGCTCGTCCCAGGCATGCCTGAGTCAGTCCGCGTTCCGCTCCGATCGGCCGGCTATCGGTTCGCCGCGGGACATCGGCTCCGACTGTCCGTGGCGTCGTCCTGCTGGCCCGTCATCTGGCCATCGCCCCAGCCAGGGTCCCTGACCATCCACCACGGTTCCCCCGCCACCGACGTCGGGGCATCGCGCCTGGAGCTCCCGCTGGCTCCGGTCGCGGATGACATGCCCGTCCCGGCGTTCGTGACGTCACCCGCCGAGGTCGACACGGTTGGTGGCGGAACCGACGACGCCCCCCGCTGGCAGGTGATCGAGGACGTCATCGCGGGCACGGTCACGGTCTCCACCCACGATGGAGGGGACACGATCCTCGGGGATGGGAGCCGCCTCTACAGCGCCGAATCGCATGAGCTCGAAGCGAGCGATGCCGCACCGGCGGCGGCAGAGATGCGCAGCGTCGTCCGCTATGTGCTCGAGCGGGAAGGACATCGAATCAACGTTAACGTCGACGGGACGATATCGAGCGACGCTGAGAGTTTCGGGATCGACCTTCGCCTGGCGGTCACACTCGATGGGGAGGCGTTCTTCGATCGCCGGACGGACGAGCGGTTCCCGCGACTCCTCGTCTAGAGGTCGCCCGCGAGGATCAGTGCGAACCCGCAGATCGCGAGGTTCCCGATCAGGCTGACGCCGACCCTGAACCCAG
>JBDTOF010000433.1:0-3878 GCA_039933375.1 Chloroflexota bacterium | reverse complement strand
GGACCGGATCGTCAGACGAGTCGCGCGAAGAGCTCGTTGGCGAGGAGTCGGCCCCGCGTCGTGAGGACGATGCGGTCGGCTGTCGTGGTGGTGAGGAGTCCGGCCTCCTGAGCCCACTCGTACGAGCCCGCCAGGGGTTCCTCCAGCGCCAGTGCAGCCGGCAGGCCGTACGAGGTCCGGAGGCCCAGGATCACCCGCTCGGCCGCAGCATCGCGCGGCCCGACGACTTCCTCCCCACCGGGCGGGAGGCTGGGTGCGAGGCCGGGACCAACGGCGCCGTCTCCTGGCGCCAGGGCACTGAGGTAGGTCCCCAGGTGAGCGGCGTTCCAGCGCCGCCTCGTGCCGTCGAAGGCATGCGCGCCCGGCCCGACGGCCTCGTACGGCCGGCGCTCCCAGTAGGCGAGATTGTGCCGGCTCTCGTGTCCCGGACGCGCCCAGTTACTGATCTCATAGCCATGGAAGCCGGCGGCATCGAGGCGGTCGACGGCGTGCTCGTACATCTCGGCCGCCCGGTCGTCGTCCTGGCGGGGCTTCGCCCGTTCGCGCCAGGCACGCGCGCCGCGCGTCACCGGCAGGTGGTCGCCGCCCGGTCCGGTGAGACCCTCGGCGTCGGGGTCGTCCAGCGTCAGCGCGTAGAGCGAGAGGTGGTCCGGCTCCAGCGCCAGGGCAGCCTCAAGGCCGCTTGCCCAGGACGCGATCGACGCGTCCGGCACGTCGTACAGCAGATCGAGGCTCACCGATGGGATGCCAGCGGCCCGCGCGGCGGACACTGCCGTCGCGACGTCGGTGGGTCGGTGCCTCCGGCCCAGGCTGCGCAGGGTCGCCGCGTCCATCGCCTGGGCCCCGAAACTGATCCGGTTCACTCCGGCTCCCGCAAGGCCCGAGGCATCGCCGCGCTCATCCGGCCCCGGGTTCGCTTCGATCGTGATCTCGGCGTCGGCTGCCAGCCCGAACCGACGACGAACCAGCCCGATGAGCCCCGCGATCTGATGAGTCGGAATCAACGAGGGCGTGCCACCGCCGAAGTAGAGCGACTGCAGCGGCGCCCGGCCCTGACCGCCAGCGACTCCCCAGCGGGCGTCGGCGAGATCCGCCCGGAGCTCCAGCTCCTGGCTCAACGCGGATACGAACGACTCGATCCGGTTACGTGGACCCCGTGCGGCCGCCCCGGCCACGACGACGAAGTCGCAGTACGGGCAGACGGAGACGCAGAAGGGAACGTGGACATAGAGGGCCTCAGGCGGACGTGGGAGCACGGTCGCGGCCGCACTCGGGAGCGCAGAGCTCGCGCTACCGATCGCGGTTCGTGCCCCGGCCAGCCACGACACTCCAGCCCTCGGGTGCGCGGCGACGCCGTTCGATTTCCTCGACCTCGGCACCGCGGGGAGCGGGCTGGCCCGGATGCCCCGTGGTCAGAAACACGGCCACGCGCGTGACGCCGTGGCCGAGGATCGCGGCCGCAATGCCGCCGGTGAGGAGCGTCGCCCAGCCGGCGACGAGCCCGATCACCAGGGAGAGCAGGAACATCGAGCGGTCCCGGCCGGGCGCCCCGAGGCGCGTCGCCAGCGTGTAGATGACCGCCTGGGCCACGAGCGCGAGGGTCGGATCCATCCCCCCGAAGACGAGGAACCCGAGGAGGGCGCCCCGGAAGACCGCCTCGTCAAGGAACGCCGTCGCGACTTCGTTGACCAGGGCTCCCGGGTACTGGGCGACATCGGGAAGCCGGAAGTGGCGATAGCGGCGCCAGGCGATCCCGACGGCAAGGCCACCACCGATCGCGGCCAGGAGGAATCCGAGTGCGATCCCGTCGGATCCGCCGCCGGTCAGGTAGAGATCCCGGGCCGGAGCTGGGTGGATGACAAGGATCGCGACCACGCCGGCAACACCGATGCCATACCAGGCAAGTCGTCGCAGGATCGACGGTGGATGACCGCCCACGGGCTCGTCGTACTCAGCCGCCCCGAACCGCTCGGCGTCGAGGCGGAGCATCACCAGAAGCAGGGTGATCCCGAACGCGACCAGGGCGCGGAGTCCCTCTTCCATGGAACCTAGTTCTCGTCCGTCCGGAGCATGGCGAGGAAGGCTTCCTGCGGGATCTCGACGGAGCCCACGCGCTTCATACGGCGCTTGCCCTCCTTCTGTTTCTCGAGCAGCTTGCGCTTGCGGCTGATGTCGCCACCGTAGCACTTGGCGAGGACGTTCTTGCGCATGGCACGGACTGATTCGCGCGCGACCACGTTCGAGCCGATCGCCGCCTGGATCGGGATCTCGAACATCTGACGTGGGATCAGCTGCTTCAGCCGCTCGGCCAGCGTTCGACCGAGGGACACCGACTTGTCGCGATGGACGATCATCGACAGCGCGTCGACGGGCTCGCCGGCGACGAGGACGTCGAGCTTCACAAGGTGGGCCGACCGATACCCGATCTCCTCGTAATCCATCGACGCGTAGCCGGCCGTCCGGGTCTTGAGCTGGTCGAAGTAGTCCACGATCAGCTCGGCCAGCGGCAACTCGAACTTCATGAGCACCCGGACCGGGTCGATGTACTCGAGCCCGATGAACGACCCACGCCGGTTCGTGGACAGCTCCATCAACGGGCCGATGTAGCTCGACGGGGTCACCACGGACAGCAGGACCCACGGCTCCAGGATCTCCTCGATCTCGGACACGGGCGGGAGGAAGGCCGGGTTGTCGATCGTGATCGTTCCGCGGCCGTGGGTCATCACGACCTGGTACTCGACCGACGGCGCCGAGGCGATGAGATCGAGATTGAACTCACGCTCCAGGCGCTCCTGCACGATCTCCATGTGGAGCAGCCCCAGAAAGCCACAGCGGAATCCGAACCCGAGCGCCACGGAACTCTCGGGCTCGTACGTGAACGACGCATCGTTGAGGTGCAGCTTCTCGATGGCTTCGCGGAGGAGCGGGTAGTCCTCGCCGCTGACCGGATAGATGCCGGCGAAGACGAGGCTCTTGGCCTCCTGGTAGCCGGGCAGCGGCTCAGCGGCACCATCGGCGGCACTCGTGATCGTGTCACCCACCTGGGCCTCGCGAACGTTCTTGAGTCCCGTCGCGAGATAGCCGACATCACCGGCGTGGATCATCGGAACGGGTACCAGCGCGGGCCGGAAGAAGCCGAGTTCGAGGAGGTCGGCCTCGGCACCGGACTGCATGAGCCGGACGCGGTCGTGGGAGTGGAGCGTGCCCTGGGCGAGGCGGACGTAGCAGATCACGCCCTTGTACTGGTCATAGTGCGAATCGAAGACGAGCGCCTTGAGCGGAAGGGCGGGATCGCCCTTCGGGGCGGGGATACGCGCGACGATTGCCTCGAGGATCTCGGTGATGCCGATGCCCTCTTTCGCCGAAGCCAGGATGACCTCCTCGCGCGGGATGGCCAGGATGCTCTCGAGCTCGTCCATAACGACCTCGGGCTGGGCCGACGGCAGGTCGATCTTGTTGAGGACCGGAATGATCGTCAGGCCCTCCTTGAGGGCCAGGTGGACGTTGGCGAGGGTCTGGGCCTCGATCCCCTGGGCGGCATCGACGACGAGGATCGCGCCCTCGCACGCCTGCAGGCTGCGGCTGACCTCGTAGCTGAAGTCAACATGGCCGGGTGTATCGATCAGGTTGAGGCCGTAGTGCAGTCCGTCGGCCGCGGTGTATTCGAGCCGCACCGCGCGGGCCTTGATCGTGATCCCCTTCTCGCGCTCGAGGTCCATGGAGTCGAGGACCTGGCTCGTCATCTGGCGCGGATCGATCGCGTGGGTAGCCTCGAGCAACCGATCGGCGAGCGTGGACTTGCCATGATCGATGTGGGCAATGATCGAGAAGTTGCGCAGGCGGCTCTGAGGGATGGTCACGGCTCGGGAGTGTAGCGG
>JBDTOF010000432.1:0-9965 GCA_039933375.1 Chloroflexota bacterium | reverse complement strand
CCGGGACGTTCAGCGGCGTGTGCAATGACAGCGGCGTCATCTACGTGAGCGATACGTCGCATGTGGCTGTCACCGTGCTGACCACCTGGGATCACGCGGCGGTGCGCCGGGATCCAATCGCCGCATGGCGGCGAGCCACCGAAATCGACAACGCGTTCGGGATGATTGGGCTTGCCGCTTACGAGTCGTTTGCATGAAACGGCCGCGAATCTTCCAACCAGGTGGCCTGGTCATCGTGTCCGCCGAGGGCATCGGTAAACCCGCCAACCCGGTCGTCGTGGAAGCGTCCCGACCGTGAAGCTCACCCTCATCGGCGGCGGTGGCGTCCGGGGACCGCTCTTTGTCGCGTCCTGCCTTGCCCGAGCTGAACGACTCGGGCTCGATGAGATTTCGCTGCTCGACAACCGCCAGGACCGTCTCGACCTGATCGCACCCATCGCTCAGGAGATCGTGCGGCGCTCGGGCGGTCGAGTGTCGCTGGTCGCGACCACGGACCCGGAGGTCGCGATCCGCGACGCGTCACATGTCGTAACGACCATTCGGGTCGGCGGCGACGAGGCCCGGATCGGCGATGAGCGTGTCGCTCTGGCACGCGGCGTATTGGGGCAGGAGACAACAGGGCCGGGCGGTTTCGCGATGGCGATGCGGACGATACCGGTGGCGCTCCGGTATGCAGAACAGATCGCTCGGCTTGCACCGGCAGCATGGACCTACAACTTCAGCAATCCAGCTGGTCTCGTGACGCAGGCTCTCAGAGACGCAGGTCACGAGCGTGTGATTGGTATCTGCGACGGTGCGAATGCAGCGCAGATGCGTGTTGCCGAGTTTCTTGGGCTTGACCCGGACGATCTCCGTGCCGAGGTCTTCGGGTTGAACCATCTGTCGTGGTCAAGAAGCGTCACGCGTGATGGAGTTGAACTCCTAAAGCCCCTCCTTGCCGATCCCGAATTCCGGGCGGCGACCTCGCTTGGTCTGTTCGATGCCGAGCTCGTTGAGACCAAGGGCCTGTGGATGAACGAGTACCTGTTCTCCTACTACTACGCGGAGGCTGCGATTCAGGCGATTGCCCGTGCGCCCGAGACGCGAGGGGAGGAGGTCTGCCGCCTCAACGCCGAGTTACTTGGACGGCTTGCCTTGGTCGAATCGCAGCAGGATGCCGTCGACGAGTACTACGCCTACCAGCGTCGCAGGATCTCGACCTACATGCCCTTCGAACGACCTGCCGCCGACGTGCCGCATGGCCCGACCGAGGAGACCGCCCGCGCGCGCAGCCGGATCGACGAGGGGTACGCCGGGGTCGCATTGACGGCGATCGAAGCACTCGCCACCGGCCGCCCGACGAGGACCGCTCTCAACGTCCCGAACGCTGGGGCGATTGACGGCATGGGCGAGACTGACGTCGTCGAGGTGAGCTGCTCGATCACCGCGGCAGGCATCGAACCAGCCAAGATCGACCCGCTCCCGGGTCCGGAGTTGGCGCTGATGATTGCCGTGAAGACATACGAGCGGCTGTCCGTCCAGGCGATCGCGTCGAAATCGCGGCGCCTGGCGGTGGAGGCTCTCATGAGTCATCCACTCGTCCTCACCTACCCGCTGGCCAGGGACCTCGTCGACGACTACATCTCTGCGAACCGGGACTTCGTGGGGAGATGGGGTGACTGATCGGGCCGGGCCGAAGTTGCCCTCGCTCCGAGAGGACCGGGGCCTCGTAGACGTCCTCGTCATCGGTGCCTACTTCTGCGATGTCGTGTACTCGGGACTGCTCCGATTGCCTCATCCGGGAGAAGAGGTTTGGGCGTCGTCCTGTTCCGTCGTCCCGGGGGGTACGTACATCACGGCGGCGGCGCTCCATCGATTCGGTGTCTCGAGCGCCTGGGCCTGCTAGTTCGGCAACGATCCATTCAGCCAGGTAGTGCTCGAAGCCGCCCTTATGGAAGGTATCGACCCCGCGGCTTTCGTCAGGATCGATCGGCCACTCCGGAACATCAGCGTGTCGCTTTCATTCGGCGAGGACCGCTCATTCGTTTCCTACTCCGACCCGGGCGGTCCGCTCCTCGTCGATTCCGTTCGAAGATTGAGGCCTCGCGTCGTGATGTGGCAAGGACTCGAGCGGTACGACGCGGTCGAACAGATCGTGGACGTCGCCCGGGAGGTCGGTGCGGTCCTCTTCGTCGACCCACAATCGTCCACGCACTCCCTTGCCTCACCGAGAATCCGCGAGCTCCTCGGCCGGATCGATGTCTTTGCGCCAAACGAACGCGAGGCAATCCTGCTGACCGGCGACGACGACATCGACCGTGCTGAAGGGTCCCTGGTCCAATCGACGCGGCTGGTCGTCCTGAAGCCTGGTTCGTGCGGCGCGGTGGCCGCCGACCTCGACGGCCGGCTTGCGGTGCCGGCGATCCCCGTGCAGGCAATCGAGACGACGGGTGCCGGCGACTGCTTCAACGCCGGTTTCGTGATGGCGTGGGTCGAGAGCGAGGACATCGTCGGCTGTCTCCAGGCCGGCAATGCGGCTGGTGGTCTCTCGACACTCGCACCCAGCAGCGAAGGCATCCCGGTTCGGTCAGCGGTCGACCTCGCTCGCGCAGCCTTTGGGTGAATCGAGGAAGCGTCAGATAGAAGCGAGGCTGTCGGCTCGCGGCGTCGACCCCGCGTGAAGGCTGTTCCGTTCGGAGGCCTCGGCTTCCTCCGCGGCGAGCGATCGCTCGAGCCGCTCGAATGCCCAGGTCATGTGATTCCGCATCGCCTCGCGCGCTGCGTCAGTGTCGCCAGCCGCGATGGCGTCGTAGATGGGAGTGTGCTCATCCGCCAGAAGGGTCGAGTCTCGCGCATCGAGGACGTTGCGAGTCATCCACACCTGCAGCAACGTCCGCACGCTCGTCATGATCTGGAGGAACGTCTCATTGTTGGCCGCCTCGGCGATTCGAAGGTGAAATGCCACATCCGCGGCGACGAACGCGGGCCGATCATCCCCAGCGGTGTACATCGAATCGAGATGCCGCCGCAGGTCGGAGAGTGCGGCGTCATCGCGTCGCTCGGCGGCGAGACCCGCGAGGATCGACTCGATATGTCGCCGCGCTTCCACCAAGTCCTTTGTTCGGCGAGTGCCGAGCAGGAGTCCCCACTCGATCGCGTGGGGTAGAAGATCGGATTCGGTCGAGCGCAGGAAGGTCCCGTCACCCTGGCGGACCTCGACGATCCCGAGCAGCGTTAGCGACTTCAATGCCTCTCGAACGACGGATCGGCCGACGCCGAGATCCTGCGCAAGGTTTCGTTCAGATGGGAGCCGGTGACCTGGTGAGAAATGCCCCGCCAAAAAGTACTCAAGGAGCTTGCGGGCGATCTCCGTCGTGGTCGTTTCGCGACGCTCGATCTCCAAGGGCCGGAGAGTCGAGCGCGCACCGCCGTCTAGCTCGTGGACCATGTCTGTCTCTTCCTGTAGTTGTCGTCCATACCGCACCCGCACAGTTCGACCGGTAGGCCGGTCACCCTCCAAACGATAGCCGCGATTGATGGCGATGTCACTGCCTCATCGTTCTGCGAACTGACTACGACCGCCTGGCCCTGATGCGTTGTTCCGCTTCGATGAAGGGCTCCTCGAGATAGGCGAGGTGATCGCGCCGACCGTGTTTATGCGTGACCGTTCCAGCCGGATACTGCGGACTGGCCGAGCGGAGATACTCCCGGCCGGCCGAGACCAGCGAAAGCATGTAGTCGGAGGTGGCGCGGTCGCGCAGGTCGTATTCCGCGCCGGTCGCAACATACACCGGGGACGTGTGGGCCATGATCCCACGTCGATGCTGGTCGAAATGCCCTAACGGCTCGTACCCAGGCCCGCCGCATCGAGCCGCCAGCCACGTCGGGCCGTCGATCCTGACCGTAGCTTGCAGTCGAAGCGTACGAGCCGGCGCGACGCCGCCCACTTCATCGATCACTTTGCCGCGTGACACGAGTTGCAACGAGTGCATCGGGAGGATCGATGTTGCCTCACAGTCGACCTCGACGGTCGCGCCTGCTCGAACATGCAGGGTGCTCCCGATCGCCTCGCCATCGACGGTCAATCGGATCATCGGCCCGCTCGTGATGAACGTTCGCCCGGCACGAATCCCGTCCGACCAGGCGTCGAACGTGAATGCTGAATCCGGGCCCAATTGGACGTAGGTCCGAAACAGCCCAACCGGGACGCTTGAAGACATCTTGTCCGTGCCAGCAACCAACGGAAGCCGATAGCCGTCGTTCAAGTAGCGGTAGTACTCGATGTGTTCATACGCCAATTGGTTGAACATCTCCACGGCATCGGCCCGCCCCGTCGCAACGAGGACTGGCGCCTCGGCGTTCGGCGTGGGAAAGTGCGAGAGGACGACCATGGCACCCTGGGCGTGCGCGGCGTCCGCCCATCGTGACGTCGTGGTTTCGACCGCGCCACCAAGCTCCCCCTCACCGGGCCCTCCAGCGGACCATGGCATGACCGGCCGCTTGAGTCCCAGCAGACCGAGATGGCCGAGGATATGTTCGCGATTCTCCTGCGATACCCAGACCATGTGCCGCCTATCGGCCGACTGCAAGGCCTGGCCGGTGAAGTCCTCGGTGTTCGCGAACATGTGCGCCCATTGAGCCTGGAGCAGATTGACGACATTCAGATCCTCACCGGCCGCCTCCCGCAGAGCGCCTTGACCGGACAGGAAATGCACGTGCGTGTCGCCGCTGTACCAGCCACTGGCATTCATGTCGACCCAGCGTCCGATGCTCAAACGAAGGTCGCGCTGCCCGGGGACAATCGTCGTCCGGACTCTGAGCGGCTCGTACTCGAATCCGCGAGCCACATCGACGATGACCGGGCCTCGGGGCAGCCACCCTTCGCATGTCCCGTCGATATAGGCGTACGTGACCTGTCCGAGCTTGACGTCCCCCCCGACGTCGACATTCCAGTTCTGGAGACCCGAATAGACGTGCGAATGGTGACCATGAGGCGCATAAGGGACGCCCTCAGGCGTCTGGAACGCAATCCGACAGGGTACGGGCTGTCCAGTGGCCTCGTCGACGACAGTCACCTGAACCCAGTTCCGCCCGGGATCGATCAGCTCGATCCGTACGGGCCCAGATGTGGCGTGGCCACCGGCCTCGATGTCCTTCCAGCGAGCTCGACCCAGCACCGATCGATCGCGCGAGACAGTCACTATGGCCGACGGCAACGCCGCGATGTCGACGTAGGCTGACGATCCACCGTCGCTCGCGAGGGCACCCCAACCAGGGTATCCCGGCAGACCCTCGTCAAGCGGCAAGGGCGGCAAGGGCTGCGGGTATGTCACGAGGCCGCGGTCGATCCGCACCTCGATCGGTGTGGTCGTCGTCGCATCGGACGCGGTATCCACAAGTATCCGGGCGGTCCTTCGGGTCCGCGGGCGCAACGGATCCTCTGGCACGTGACTGAGGGTGATCCCGGCGATGATCAGGCCCTGCATCCGCGCGATGATCGAGATCGAGCGGAGCGGAATGTCGGGGCGCGGATTCCGCCAGAACCACAGGAAGTAGGCGGCTGGGGAACTCGGCCGAATCTCTGCTTGTCGAAAGCCGGCATCCACGAAAGCCCCGACGTGCTGGTCCATCATGAGGCTGGGACGGTCAGGAACGCACAGCAAGGGGTACTGGCCCCACGGCAGCGGTATGTTTCCGATTTCGAGACGCTCTCGGATCGGCACATCCACGGTCGTGTCGTCGGCGGAATGGAAGAGGTATCGGGCGACCTCCCGTCCGAAGGGGGCACCTTCCCACAGGTCCGTACCCAGGAGGACGTGTGCCACGATCACGCCCATGACCTTCCGACCTACGGGCACCTCGTGGAGAACCTGGTTCTCGAGCAGGCCGGGGGCGATGAAGCAGTCGCCTTTGCCGGAGACGAGCCCGATCTGCATCGGAAGACCCCGAAAGCGCTGCCGACCGACGGGTGGTTCAAGTCGCTCTTCTAGATCGGAACCCGTGTGTTGCTCGGCGAGTCGCTGATAGTGCTCGACATCGACGTTGCAGTACGCGCCCAGGTCGAGGGCGCGATAGTCTCGACCCAACGTGGAGCCCTCCTCGTATCCGTCCAAGCGCCCTGACCGATGTCGAACTCACCGGCTAGGGTACCATGAGGCTGACCGGTCGGCCAGTAGGAATGATGCGAGGCTGAGGCCGGATCTGTCGAAGGCGTGTGAGGACGATTCATGGGCGAATACGAGACTGGATACGTTGAGAGGATCTCCGCCAACGTGTTCCTGATCGGCGACACCTGTAACGTCTATGTCCTGCGTTCTGGCCGGGATGGCGTTGCGATCGACTTCGGCAGTGGGGCCGTCCTCGGCTTGCTGCCGGACCTCGGCATCGATCGGCTCGTAGACGTCCTCGTGACCCACTTCCATCGCGACCAAATTCAAGGCCTGGACCAGGCGCTGGCGACGGGGGCGAACGTGTGGGTCCCCCCGATCGAGCAGGACCTCTTTGTGCATGCCGACGACCATTGGCAGGGCCGCGAATTCGACAACGACTACGACGTCCGCCAGAATCGGTTCGGCCCCCTTCAATCGGTTGCCGTCACCGGTGTGCTTCCGGAGTACCGGACGGTTCGCTTCGGTGATCATCAAATCACGATCCTGCCGACACCGGGCCACACGGTCGGTTCGCTCAGCTTTCTCGTGGACATAGACGCCAAGCGAATGGTGTTCACGGGCGACCTCATCGCGGCCCCCGGTAAGGTGTGGTCGCTGGCCGCGACCCAATGGACCTATAACGGGATCGAGGGCGTCGGGGCCACGTGGCATTCCGTCCTTGGCCTCCGAGACCGGGATCCTGATCTCCTGCTTCCGTCCCACGGGCAACCGATCAATGAACCTCGTCCCGCGATCGACCTCCTTGCATCGCGGTTGAGCCGCATGATCGCCGATCGCGGGAACGGCAACGAGGAGTTGGCATCCTGGCGGGAGCGGCCCTACGTGGCGCTAACGCCCCACCTCTTGCAGAACCGCACCTCCATGTCTCGCTCCTATGCGCTGTTGTCGGCCTCGGGAAAGGCGATGCTGATCGACTTCGGGTACGACTTCTCGACGGGGATGCCGCCTCCCGGTGACCGCACGTCCCGCCGACCATTGCTGGCGACCATCGACGCGCTGAAACGCGACTACGGGATCGGTCGCATCGATGTCGCCATGCCGACGCATTACCACGACGACCATGTCGCCGGTTTCAATCTGCTCCGTGATGTCGAAGGAACCCACGTCTGGGCCGCCGAGAACTTCAGCTCCGTCCTGAGCGAACCCACGCGTTACGACCTACCCTGCCTGTGGTACGACCCGATCACCGTGGATCAGAGCCTCCCTCTCGGCGAGCCGATCCAATGGGAGGAATATGAGTTCCGGCTGCACGAGCTCCCCGGCCATACCCTGTACGCATGCGCGATCGAGTTCGAGGTCGACGGGATTCGGGTCCTCGCGAGTGGCGACCAGCAGGGGACGGTTCCGGGCAGGGACGCCGAATGGCTCAACTACACGTACAGGAGCCGCTTCGGACACCACGACTTTCGCCGGAGTGCCGAGCTCTATCGTCGCTTGAACCCTGACCTGCTCATCTCGGGGCACTGGGATCCTCGCTACGTCGATGACGCCCACCTCACCATGCTCATGGACCGGGGTCGGTCACTCGAGGAGGTTCACGAACAGTTGCTGCCTCTGGACACATTCGACCTGGGCGCCGAGGGTGTCGCGGCCTGGATCCGACCCTATCGATCGACTGTCCAGCCCAACGGGGAACTCGCCATCGACATCGAGGTTCGCAATCCCTTCGCCGAAGCGTCAACGGCCAGACTCGAACTCGCGTTCCCGCGGGATTGGACCGCCCGCCCGACCGGAGGTGAGGTCCGGTTGCCCGCTCTGGGCACGGCCACCCAATCGTTCGTATTGCGCGTCGGAGACCACCCGATCCGACGCGCGCGGATCGCCTGCGATGTCACAATCCGGGGGCGTCGGCTGGGCCTTGCCGCAGAAGCGTTGGTGACGGTCGTTGATCCCTCGACTTATTCCGGAATGACTCTTCCGGTCGCCGGGGAGGACCGCCGTGGCCTACGCTGACTTTCCAATCGACGCCCTACGCGTCTATCGGCCCGATCTGTCCGTCCCAGTCGACCTCGAGGACTTCTGGGCGGCAACGCTCGCGGAGACCCGCGGGTATGACCTTGCGGCGACGTTCACCCCGATCGATTCTGGCCTGCTGACGATCAAGACGTTCGATGTCACCTTCGCCGGCTTCGGCGGTTCCCCGGTCCGTGGGTGGTTGCATCTCCCTGCAGGTGGGACGGGCGCCCTACCGGCGATCGTGGAGTACGTCGGATACGGCGGCGGTCGAGGCTTGGCGCACGAACGAGTTCTCTGGGCGGCTGCCGGCTACGCGCATCTCGTAATGGACAGCCGCGGCCAGGGATTCTCGAGCTCGTCGGTGGGTGATACCGCCGACCCGGACTCGAGCGGGGGTCCGTCGCAGCCCGGCTTCATGACACGCGGCATCCTCGATCCGGAGACCTACTACTACCGGCGGCTCTTCGCGGACGCCGTGCGGGCCGTCGAAGCCGTGCGAACTCACGCGCGGGTGGATCCGAAGCGGGTTGCTGTGACGGGAGGAAGTCAGGGCGGAGGTATGTGCCTGGCGGTCGCAGCACTCATCGACGACGTGACGGCGGTAGCGACGAACGTCCCGTTCCTGTCCGACTTTCCCCGAGCGATCAGCATCGTCGACCGCGAGCCGTATGTCGAGATCGTGCGGTATCTGAAGGCGCACCGCGACCACGTCGAGCGTGTGTTCGCAACGCTGGCCTACTTCGACGTCGCGACTCTCGTCTCCCGAGCCCGCCCGCCCGCCCTCTTTTCCGTCGGGATGCTCGACGATGTGTGCCCACCGTCTACTGTCTACGCCGCGTTCAATCGCTACGGTGGGCCCAAAGAGATCGTCGAGTACCCGTTCAACGGTCACGAGCACGGCGAGGGATTCCACGACATTCGGAGGATGCGATTCTTCGCGGAACACCTGCGAACGTTCGGGGACGGCGTCGGTCTAGACTGAAACTCAGGGGCGGACACCGCCGGGAATGTCCACCGATGTTCCCGTCAGGGCGCGGGATCTGTCTGACGCGAGGAAAGCGATCACCTCGGCCACTTCCTCGGGTTCCATCCACGACGTGCTGTCGTATCGAGTCCCATCGGCGCGCTCTAAACTCAGGGACAGGGCCGTCTTGACGCCACTGGGACAGACCGCGTTCACTCGAACGCCGTAGGTCCGCGCCTCTTCCGCCAGCGACTCCATGAGACCGAGGACGCCAAACTTGGTGGCCGTGTAGCCTGCGGCGCCACCCTCACCGCGCTTGCCGGCATCCGACGCGACGATGACGATGGTTCCTGCGCGCCGCTCGTACAGGCCGGGGAGAGCTGCGCGGCACGTCCTGAATACGCCGAGAAGATTGATGTCGAGCATCCGGCGGAATTCTTCTTCTTCCAACTCATGGACAAATGCGCGCGATGCGACGCCGGCGTTGGGCACAACGATGTCGACCTGACCGAACCGCTCGGTGGCGGCACTGATGAAGGCATCCACCGAGGCCTGATCGCGCACATCGACGTGGAATGCGGCCGCCTCGCCCCCTCGTGCGGTTATCGCTTCAACGACGGCTATCGCATTGGCCACATCCACATCGCCAATGGCCACCCGTGCGCCCCGGGATGCGAGCGCAAGGCACGTGGCCCGCCCGATGCCTGCCGCCCCACCGGTGACAACTGCCAAGCGTCCTTCGAGCTCCGCCACGCCGATCATCCTCCGTCCGGGCGGGGCGCGAAGCGGGCCGGGAGGCCGTAGCCTCCGTGATCTTGATATGCGGCCAGACCGGTCCCCGATGGCTCATCCCATCGGCTACCGGCCATGAACCCCCCGTCGACGAAGATGGTCTG
>JBDTOF010000431.1:0-5077 GCA_039933375.1 Chloroflexota bacterium | reverse complement strand
GATGACCGGTGTGTCACAAACGCATCGAGTTCAACGAACGAGTCGGCGTCAACGAGGAGCTCGAGGCGTTCCCGTGCGGTCAGCTTGCCAAGTTCGTGCTGTCGATCAATCCGCGCTTTACCACCTCCGAGCAGCGACTCTGCTCGCATGCGATCGAGACGGCTCAGACGTTCAGCATTCGTCGGCACTGGAGTAACTCCTGTCCGATGGCAGGTGCATCGACGCGGCGCTGGACGACACGAATGTCTTTGCGCAACGACACCCTGATTGGATGACGGCTGAGAACATTCTAGACCTGCGCGCCCGCTACCACGCGCGCTGGGGCTGGGTTCCAGGCCCGACGATGACTCTCAGCTGAGGTCGTCTGCGTCCGGAAGAAATCCACACTTCGGTGCACAACTCGGCGAACCTGTGGATAAGTCGAGCCGCGGTTGGAGCCACTGTGGAGTAGGATCTGGTCCAGGCGCATCCGACCCGGCAGCAATATTGACGCGTCGCAGCAGCGCCGAACGTCCAACCAGTCATTCCCCATCCGAGGTGGTAGTCCGGTGACGAACGTGATCGCGATCGCGAACCAGAAGGGCGGCGTCGGCAAGACGACCACCGCGATCAACCTCGCCGGAGCGCTCGCGGAGGAGAACTTTCGCGTCCTGTGCATTGACATGGATCCGCAGGCGAACCTCACGGCGGGCCTCGGCATCAACCTGAACACGATCGAGCGGTCAATGGCTGACGTACTCGTAGGGAGGGCGACGCTCGACCAGGTGATCCTGCCGACCGAGACCGAAGGGATTGACGTTGTCCCTGCCCACATCGACCTCGCGGCGACGGAAGGCGAACTGTTCACGATGCTGGGTCGCGAGGGCATCCTGCGTGATGCGATGAGTGGTCGACTCAAGTCACGCTATGACTACGCCCTGATCGACTGCCCACCGAACCTTGGCCTCCTGACGGTCAACGGGCTCGTAGCAGCAGACGGCGTGATCATTCCGGTCCAGACCCAGTTCTATGCGATGAAGGGTCTGACGAACCTGGTCAAGGTGATCAATACCATTCGGCAAAAGCTCAATCGAAAACTCCGCATCATGGGACTGCTTGCCACGTTCTACGACGGGCGCACGAATCTCGCCAAGGACATGCTCGAGGAGCTGCGCGTCGTGGGCGACCATCACGTCTTCAACTCGATCATCAGGAATACCGTCAAGCTCGGCGAGGCCCCGCTTGTCGGAAAGCCCATTACCAGCTACGCCGGACATACCGACGCAGCTCGAACGTACCGGGAGTTGGCACGGGAGGTCATCGAACTTGGCTAGAACAGACTTTCGCGCCACGGCCGCACGCCGCCTGTCGGAGGAGCGCGAGCTCTCCCCTGCCATCCTCAGCCTGCTGTCTCCCGATAGGACGGGCCACTCGTCGGGCGTCCGGATGATCCCGCTCGGGCAGATTGCGCCCAACCCGCAGCAGCCCCGCCTTGTCTTCGAGGCTGAGGCCCTTGTTGAGCTGGCCGCCTCGATCCGCGAGCACGGCGTACTCCAGCCAATTCTCGTCCGACCGCGCGGGGACAATGAATACGAGCTCATCGCCGGCGAGCGGCGCTGGCGAGCGTCCAAGACCGCTGGCATGGAGACGATCCCGGCGCTTGTCGAGGACATCGATGACGAAACGGCCCTGGAGATCTCGATCATCGAGAATCTCCAGCGTGAGGATCTGACGCCACTCGACGAGGCGGCCATGTATGACCGCATGGTCCGGGAACATGGCTACTCGGTCCGCAAACTGGCGCAGAAACTCGGCAAGGACAAGGGCTACCTCGAGAATCGCCTCCGCCTCGCCGATGCCCCCGACGACGTTCGCGAACTGGTGTCCTTGCGCAAAGACACGCTGTCTCACGCCTATGAGTTGATGAAGGTCCAGGACCCGAAGAAGCGCAAGCGGCTCGGGCAGCAGGTGGCCCGAGGCGAGCTGACACTACTGAAGCTCCGCGACCGGATCGAGGGGCGTCGACCCTCCCCCGTCAACACCACCGATGCCGATGACGCAACGGGCCCCGGGCCAGCGTCGACGGCCGCAGAGGCCGAGGCCGCATGGACCGGGAAGCGGCCCGTCGCGAAACCGCTCGGGGACGACTCGCTCATCAACGCGAAGCAACAGCTGGCCGAGGCGATCGAGGGCCTCGTAGACGTCCTTCGGGCACCGGACGTCGTCGCGACCATTGGTCCGGTAGATCGAGCAAATCTCGCCAAGTACCTCACCATCGCCAAGCTGAAGCTCGAGAACACGATCGCCATGGTCCGAAGCGGCGAGACCGAGTAGACCAGGAGCAGCCCGAGTCGCGACGAGAGAGGCAGGCCTCGGCCCAGAGGAGCGGGTCGAATCAAGAAGCCGGCGCTGATGCGCCGGCTTCTTCTGTGTCAGAGGGCCCGGGTCGGTCTCCCAGTCCCCGGTGCCCCGTCAGGCCTCAGTTGGTCGAGGAGGGCTCGGAGTGCGAGTGGCCGTTGGACTTCGCGGCCGCGTTGGCCCGGCCATCGGCCGACTTCAGTTTTCCGGTGGCCGAAGCGTTGGCACCGTGGTCCTTGTGGGCAAAGGACGACACCCAAGCACCGTGGTTCTTGAAGGTGGCCGGGAACGTCTTCTGGTGAGCGGCCCAGCAGACGATCTGACCGTGGGTCAGGGCGGCGAGGTCAGTAGTCGATGCGGTCGTCGGGTTGGTCGTGCAGTGGTCCGCGTTGTCGCTCGCGGCGCCCTCTGTCTCCGTGTCGGTATCGACTTCAGGCGTGCCCTGGTCCTCATCGGCATCGGCGGCCTTGGTGCCGTCGCGGGAGCTGAGTCCCTGCTGGCCGGAAGCCTGCGCGCCAGTCTCCGTGCCAGCGCCACTCGTCGCGGGCCTGGCGGCGAACGCGATGCCGGCGGTCAGGAAGAGGGCAACGACGCCGACAAGCAGCGGACGAAGATTACGAAGTAGTCGAGTCAATGTTCAGGTCTCCAAGTTGCGGGATTGCACCAACGATAACGCACCGGTCGAGCCGAGCGTTAGGGGTACGTTGGTCCCGGCTCGTTGATCCGTCGCACCGAGGACGTTCATCCGCTGGATCGGGGCACGGAGCATCGATCTCCTACCCGCCTCCCGCTCCAGGGCCGATGAACCAGGTGACGCCCAGCATGGCGGTACCAGCCGCCTCCAGGGTCCACCCGGCCCGCCGCGAGCGGTTCCCGTCGATGGCAAGCAGGGCTGCTCCGCTAACGATCCCGGCGATACCAGCAACCATCGGCACGGCCACGATCGGTCCCCCACCGGGCATCCTCACGAGGCCGAGCAGCACGATCGTGAGGGCGAACAGCACGCTGTGCAGGAGCCACCCGGTTCTCCGCCCGAGCGCGACGGCGACCGTCCGGCGGCCGAGCCTTCGATCCACGGGCTCATCAACGAGCGCGTTGCCGATCGCCAGCCCCGAGCCAGCGAGCATCGCAAGCGGGACCAGAGCCAGGACGTCCGATGAGATCCGGCCCGACACACCGATCGAGGCGAACACGGGAACGAGCGGCAGCGCCACCGCCAGCGGCAGCCACGATGCTGCGGATCGTGAGAGCCTCAGGTCGTAGACAATCCCGCAGCTCAACCCGGCAAGGCCGACGGCCACCGTCCCGAGGCCCGACGGCACCGTGAGCGCGATCCCCGTGCCGATGAGCGCGACCACGACCAAGCGTGCAGTGCTGGTCGAGATCAAGCCAGCGGCGATCGGCTTCGGCGGGTTGCGGCCGGCGTCTCTCGGGGCATCGACCAGGTCGTTGAGCGACCCGATGGCAAACTGGAATGCCGTCATCGCAAGCGCAAGGCGAACTGCGACCGGGATCGATCCACCCGCGAGCATGGCGATCACCAGCACCGTCAGGCCATTGAGCACCGACGGGAACGGATGGACCAGCCGAATTCGAGCCAGGACGGCCCCGCGGATCGGAGCGGAAATACCGCCGTCAGACGTAGACGAGCTCGGCGAAGTTGGCGACGAGGAAGTCGATCAGGCGGGCGCGGGCATCGGGGGTCCGCGACCTGAGACCTGAGACGAGCGCATACAGCGATACGGTCGGGACGATCAGGCTGCCACCCGAGTCTCGCCCGACGGTGGCTGGAGCTCCGCCGCCTGATGCGAACACCTGTTCGATTTCACGATCAGACAGTCGAGCGGCCTCGCGAAAGGCGCCCACGACCTTGACCACCCCTCGGCGCTTGGCGACATCGCGCATGAGTTCCGCCGCCCATACGTCGATCTGGTCATCCGACTGTTCGTCCAGGCGGGACCGATATTCCGCTTGATCGGCCGACAGGCCGCTGGCAACCAACGCTTCCTCCTCGCCCTGGACGTCTGAATGGGATCCGGGGTCGAACGAGAGTATGGCAGAGGCGAAGGGTCAGGCGACTCGCGCTCCGCGGGCGGAGCACCCCTCGAAGCTACGCTCCGGGATCGACCTGACCGCGGGCGGCGGCCTCCGCCGCATCCCGCGAGCCCTCGGGCCAATCGTTGAACCGCTCCGTCAGCCAGCGGCCGATCCGCCCCGGCTCTTCGACGTCGGGGGCATCGGCCACGAGGCTCAAGAGCGACGCGGTGATCTCGGTCGTCAGCGCCGCAACGGCCTGGCTCGTCGGACGTCCATCGCTCGCACTCGAGATCGGCTGGCCAATCCGGATCCGGAGCTGGCGGCGAAAACCGAGCCATGACAAGCCATTGAGCGCAACCGGGACCATCGGAACGCCAGCTCGGAGCGCGAAGTACGCGGCGCCGTCCTGGATTGGCAGGAGTGCCCGCTCCCCCACGTGAATTCTCCCCTCGCCGGCGATCGCCAGGACACCCCCGGATTGAAAGACCGCCTCGACCCGCCGCGTCGTTTCCCGGAGATCGGACCGGTCCGGCTTGAACGGGACCGGCGTAGCGGTCCAGTACATGAGCCGATTCCGAAGCCCGGATCGAAGATCCACTTCGCGGGGGCCGAACAGGTACAGGCGGGGGCGCAGAGGCAGCGTCGCGAACAGCAGGAATGGATCCATCCAGCTGAGGTGGTTGAAGCAGAGCAGAACGGGACC
>JBDTOF010000430.1:0-11765 GCA_039933375.1 Chloroflexota bacterium | reverse complement strand
TCCTCGCCGCCGTCATTGGCGGTGTCTTCATCGCCAAGCGCGAAACCGGGGATCCAGGCTGATGGGCCTGGCCAACTCGCTCGACGCCTACCTGGTCCTGTCAGGAGCCCTGTTCGCCATCGGGACGTTCGGTTTCCTGGCCCGCCGCAACGCGATCAGCATGCTGATGTCGATCGAATTGATGCTCAATGCCGTCAACCTGGCGATCGTCGCCTTCGGTTCGTTCATTCCGGATCTCAAGGCTGACGGCTCGATCATCGCCCTGATGGTCATGGCTGTCGCGGCGGCCGAAGCCACAGTTGGGCTGGCGATCATCATCGCGATCTATCGGAACCGGAAGACACCGCTGGTCGACGAGTACGACCACATGCGCCGGTGAGCATGGAGACGCTGATCCCGCTCATTGCCGCCCTGCCGATCGCGGGCTTCCTGTTCACGGCCCTGGTCGGCCGTCGGCTCGGCAAACAGGCCCATATCGTGCCCGTCGCCGCCGTCGGGATCGCCTGGGCGATCGCGATGGTCGTCGTCTTCACCGCCCTGACCGGTGGGTTCGGCGAGGAGGGTCGGTCGGTCAAGCTGTGGGACTGGATCCCGGCTGGCGGCTTCCACGTCGAGGCCGCGTTCTTCGTCGACAACCTGACCGCCTGCCTGCTCATCGTCGTCACGACGATCGGCCTGCTCGTGCATGTCTACTCGATCGGCTACATGAGCCACGACCCGGGCTACTGGCGATTCTTCGCCTACCTCAACCTGTTCATGTTCTCGATGCTGCTGCTGGTCCTCGGTGACAGCTGGCTGACGGTCTTCGTGGCCTGGGAGCTGGTGGGCCTGTCCAGCTACCTGTTGATCGGCTTCTGGTATCGAAAGAACTCGGCGGCACTGGCGAGCAAGAAGGCGTTCCTCGTCAACCGGGTCGGTGACGTCGGCTTCGCACTCGGGATCATGGCCATCTGGGTCAACACCGGCACGCTCAACATCCGCGAGTCGATCCACGTCCTGACGAGCCAGCCTCTCACGGCCTTCCCGATCCCGATCGCGATCGTGGCACTCCTGATCTTCGCCGGGGCGATGGGCAAGAGCGCCCAGTTCCCGCTCCACGTCTGGCTGCCGGACGCGATGGAGGGCCCGACCCCGGTCTCGGCCCTGATCCACGCCGCGACGATGGTCAACGCCGGCGTCTACCTCATCGCCCGGGCCAACCCGATCTTCGCGAGCGCACCGGAGGCCATGGTGGTCGTGGCCGGGATCGGCATCTTCACGGCGATCCTCGCAGCGTCGATCGCAATGACCCAGACGGACATCAAACGGGTCCTGGCCTATTCGACGCTGTCCCAGCTCGGCTACATGTTCGCCGCGCTCGGCGTGGGGGCGTGGACGGCGGCGATCTTCCACCTCATGACCCACGGCTTCTTCAAGGGGCTCCTCTTCCTTGGCTCCGGCTCCGTGATCCACGCGGTCCACGAGGAGCAGGACATGCGCAAGATGGGGGGCCTGGCGAAGAAGATCCCGCACACCTACCGGACGATGCTGATCGGGTCGATTGCCATCGCCGGCATCCCGCCGCTGGCCGGCTTCTTCTCCAAGGACGAGATCCTGGGCGAGGCCTTCAAGCTCGGCTTCACCTGGGTCTGGGCAATCGGCGTGCTCGTGGCGGTCATGACCGCGTTCTACATGTTCCGGCTGATCGGGCTGACGTTCTGGGGCGAGAGCCGCGTGGACAAGGCGGTCGAGCCGAAGATCCACGAGTCGCCGCGAGTCATGACGATCCCGCTTTGGCTGCTCGCCATCCCGTCGCTCTTCCTCGGATTGTTCCTCTCCTGGCCCGGTCCGCCGCTCGGTCCGCTCTTCGGACTGGAGGGGCCAGGGCTCCTCGCCGGGTGGCTGGAGCCCGTCTACAAGCAGGGATTCGAGATCCTCGGCCGCCACGAAGCGGCGTTCGCGATCTTTGGCATCGACGGCGTCCTCATTCTGATCAGCGTCGCGGTCGCGGTCATCGGCATGGTCGCCGCCTGGCGGCTGTTCGGCGTCGAGATCGGTGGCCTGCGGCGGCGCGGGAACCCGGAGCAGGTCACTGCGCTGTCCGCCCGGGCGCCGTTCCTGTATCGCGCTTCCCTCAACAAGTGGTGGTTCGATGAGCTCAACCACCTGATGTTCATGGTCATCGGCGGGCGCATCGCGACCTTCCTGTGGTGGTTCGATGCAAACATCGTCGACGGCATCGTGAATGGCATCGGTACGGTGACTCGCATGAGCGGCGGTGGGCTGGCCCGTGTCCAGACGGGCCGGGTCCAGAACTACGCACTCGGAATCGCGATCGGGCTCATCGTCATGGTCGCGTCCTACGCCCTCATGACGGGAGGCGGGTAGCCGTGGACGGTCTGCCGATCCTGTCGGTCATCACGTTCCTGCCGCTCGCCGGTGCGCTGCTCATCGCGTTCCTGCCGTCGACCTACGCGCGGCCGGTCGCCCTCGGAGCGGCACTCCTCACCTGGATCGTGTCCCTCCTCCTCGTGGTCGGATTCTCCGCCAGCCGTGGCGGGCTGTTCCAGTTCACCGAGGAGGTGTCGTGGATCCCGGTCTTCGGGATCGAGTACAAGCTCGGCGTCGATGGGCTGTCGCTCCTGCTGGTGGTCCTGACCACGACGCTGTCGTGGATCAGCATCCTGGCCAGCTTCAAGCCGATCCAGACCCGGATCAAGGAATACATGATCTCGTTCCTGATCCTCGAGGTCGGCATGATCGGCGTATTCCTTGCCCTCGACACGTTCCTCTTCTACATCTTCTGGGAGATCGTCCTGGTTCCGATGTACCTGATCATCGGGATCTGGGGCGGGGCGAACCGGATCTACGCCACGATCAAGTTCGTCCTCTACACGCTCGTTGGCTCGCTGCTCATGCTGGTGGCCATCCTGGCCACCGCGTTCGCCTTCCAGGCAGCCCACGGCGGCGACTGGACGGGGGCCTTCGACTACGAGGCGCTCCGGACGTTCGCGGCCAGCGGTGGCGGCTTCGATCCGACGCTCCAGCTGCTCGCCTTCGGGGCGTTCTTCCTCGCCTTTGCGATCAAGGTCCCGATGTTCCCGTTCCATACCTGGCTGCCCGACGCCCACGTCGAGGCGCCAACTGCGGGCTCGGTCATCCTGGCCGGCGTTCTCCTGAAGCTGGGCGGCTACGGGTTCATCCGCTACGGCCTGTCGCTCTACCCGGATGCGGCCCAGACCTATGCGCCGGCGATCATCATCCTGAGCTTGATCGCGATCATCTATGGGGCGATCGTGGCGCTGGTCCAGCCGGACCTCAAGAAGCTCGTGGCGTACTCATCGGTCAGCCACATGGGCTTCGTGACGCTCGGGATCTTCATCTTCCAGCCGCAGGGCCTGGACGGGGCGATCCTCCAGATGGTCAACCACGGCCTCATCACCGGCGCGCTTTTCCTCCTGGTCGGAGTGATCTATGAGCGCACCCACGACCGGACGATCGCCAAGATGGGCGGCCTGGCCGCGCGCATGCCGGTCTACATCGCGATCTTCGGGTTCTTCGTCTTCGCCTCGGCCGGGCTGCCCGGGCTGTCCGGCTTCGTCGGCGAGTTCCTCACGCTCGTCGGCTCATTCGCCTTCAACCCGCTGACCGCCGCGGTCGCCTCGTTCGTGATGATCCTCGGGGCCGCCTACCTGCTCTGGATGTTCCAGCGTCTGGCAACCGGCGAGCTGTCCTCGTTCCTGTCCGGTCTGGGTTCACATCTGACCGACATCAGCCCGACCGAGATCCTGACCCTGGCCCCGCTGATGGCGCTCGTCGTGGCCTTCGGGCTGTTCCCGGGAATTCTCCTCGACATCATCAACGGCTCGGTGGACCGGGCGCTCTCCGACGTCAACGGTGGGGCGGCGATTGCCATCGACCCACTCGCCCTCGCGGTCGGCCTCGGCGCGCTCGCCGCCGTCGTGGTCCTGCGCGTGGTGACACTGCCGATGTTCCGGGGTCGAGCCTCAGCCGAGACGTCCGCATGAGCACCGCGCGATGACGTTCGACGACCTTTCCTCGATCGCCCCGTTCGTCGCGGCCATCCTGGTCGCGGTCGGTGTCGTCGTGACCGACATCATCGTTCCGGGTCGCCGAACGGCCGTGCTCGCGGTGGCGTTCGCCGGGCTTGCCGTCGTCGCGCTGCTCACGATCACCACCGGAGCAACCGCCACCACCGCCTTTGGCGGCTCGTATCGGGTCGACGACCTGACGACGTATCTCGACCTGATCTTCATCGGGATCGTCGCCATGACCTTGCTGTTCGCCCCGGACTACCTCGAAGCGCGCCGGCTCCCGCTCGCCGAATTCGCGGCCGTGCTGCTGTTCGCCATGACCGGCGCGATGCTGCTCGCGGCATCGGCTGACCTGCTCGTCCTGTTCATCGGCCTTGAGTTGATGGTCCTGCCGGGCTATCTGCTCGCCGGATATCACAAGTCAGACGGCTTTTCGACCGAGGGCGCGATCAAGTACTTCCTGCTGGGATCGTTCAGCTCGGCCATCTTCCTGTTCGGCCTGGCATTCGTCTGGGGCCTGACCGGGACGACGCGCATCGCCGAGGTCGCCGATCAACTGACCGCGATGACCGCGACGGGTGGCCTGTCGGCGGGATTGGCGCTCGGCCTCGCCTTCATGTCCACCGGTGTCGCCTTCAAGATCGCAGCGGTCCCGTTCCACTACTGGACGCCGGACGCGTACCAGGGCTCGCCAACCCCGGTCACCGGGTACCTCAGCGTCGGTCCGAAGGTCGGTGCATTCGCCCTCATCCTTCGCCTCTTCGTTGAGGCGCTCGGCCCGCTCAGGCTCGACTGGCTGCCGGTCGTGGTGGTTCTGGCCGTCCTGACCATGACCCTCGGAAACCTCGTGGCGCTGACCCAGACCAACGTCAAGCGGATGCTCGCCTATAGCTCCATCGCCCACACCGGCTACATCCTCGTTGGTCTGGCCGCCTACGCCGCCGGCCGGATCGAGGGCCTCGAGGGGCTGCTGTTCTACGGAGCCGCCTACTCGGTGATGAACCTTGGCGTATTTGGGGTCATCGCGGCGCTCCAGCGGCGCCAGGGCGTGACCTCGAACCTCGATACGTTTGCCGGCCTCGTGCGGCGCGAGCCGGCTCTCGCGATCCTGATGACGCTCTTCCTGCTGTCACTGACCGGCATTCCCCCGACGGCCGGGTTCTTCGCCAAGGCGTACGTGATCCTGGCAGCGGTCCAGGCCAGCCAGGCCGGGACCGACGTTCTCGGGCTGCTGGCGGTGGTCGCGGTCCTGAACGCGGCGGCGGCCGCGTTCTACTACCTCCGCGTCGTCGTCTACATGTTCATGCGGGATCCGGCGTCAGACGAGCCGGGCCTGGCGCACGGTCGCCTGATGTGGACCGGGCTGGCCTTTACGGCACTGTTGACGATCGCCTTCGGGCTGATCCCCGGTCCATTGCTCGAGATCGTCGGAGCCGCGGCGCGCGCAATCGGATAGACGTCAGCGCAGGCGCCCCGGCGCGCTGGCGCGCTGGCGCACTGCGATGGTCATGGCGTGACCGTCGCGCCGGGAAGGATCGTGCGGAGGTTCTCCGCCATCTGGTCCGGCCCGATCCCACCGATCGCCCCGGCCCGGATGATCCCGTCCCGATCCACCCAGAAGTGGATCGGCAGGGCGATGGCATCCCAGGCCGCCGCGGTCGTCCCGTCGACATCGAGGCCGACCGGGAACTGCGCGTTCACCAGCTTGACGAATGAGGCGACGGTCCCCTCGTCCTCGCGGACGTCAACGGCCAGCACGACCAGGCCGGCATCCGAATAGCGGGTCGCGAACCCGCCCATCAATGGGAACTCGTCCACGCACGGCGGACAGGTCGTCTGCATGAAGTTGATCCAGACTGGCCGTCCAACGAGCTTCGCGAGGTCCACCGTGCCGCCGCCCAGCTGGGGGACGGACAGCGCTGGAGCCGGCTCGCCGATGTGGAATCGGACCGTGCCGATCGTCGCGCCGACCGTTGGCGACGGCTTCGTGACGGCGACCTCGGTGGCTGAAGGGGAGGCGGTGACAGCTGGTGACGCCGTCGGTGCGCCGGGCGCCGGTGCCAACTCGGGCAGGAGGGCAACGGCCGCGGCCAGGATCGCCACCGCAGCGACGGCGCCGGCAAACAGCCCGGTGATGACGATGGCACGTGGTCCCATCAGTCGAGCGTACCAGTACGAGCGGGTCCGGGGCGACCCCTCGCTGCCGCTGCTAGCCTTCGCGCGTGGACGAACTCCTGGCTCGAGCCCGAACCCGCTTCGTGCCCGCGATCCTGTCCGCACTGGGGGTTGCGCTGTTGGCAGCCGGGCTGCTGACCTACAGCGCACCGGTCGAGGCGGGACCGGAGACGTCGCAGGTACCGATCATCGTGACGCTGCCGCCGACCGCGGAGCCATCGATGACCCCGGTGCCGACCGGACCACTGGCCACGGCCTCACCCACCGCCGAACCAACGCCCCCAGCTGATCGGGTGGCCACGCGCGTCGTCGTCGCGGCGCTCAAGATCGACCTCCCGGTGATCTTGCCGCCGAATCCCAAGGCCTACCCGCTGTGCGACGTGGCGATGTACATCTCGGAACTCGGACAGCCGGGTTTCGGACGGGCGACCTACCTCTACGCCCACGCCCGAACCGGCATGTTCCTGCCAATCCTGACCGCTTCCAAGATCAAGAATGGGGCGGCAATGCTGGGCATGATCGTTGAGGTCTACACCAGCGACGACCAGGTCTATTTCTACGAGATATCGGAGGTTCGCCGCCACCAGTTGGACCTGGATGCCGCCATCGCCACGACGACGGAGCAGGTCTGGCTCCAGACCTCGGAAGGCCCGAAAGGAACTCCCGGCAAGACCCAGGTCGTGGCGCGCTTTCTCTCGTCTGGCCCGGCGGACCACGCCGCGGCGCACCCGGAACCAAAGCCGAAGGTCTGCGGCTAGATCCAGCCGATCTTCCGCAGGATCAGCGCGGCCGTTGCCGCGATCGCGATCGCGATCGCCGTCACCATCCAGAACCCGGCCGCTTCGCCACCGCTGAAGGCCAGCCCGGCCTCGCTCATCCCGAAGATCCCGGCGACCGCGCCAATCCCGGCGATGATCACGGTCACCCCCGTAAGCCGCTTCATGATTGCCGAGAGGTTGTTGTTGACCTGCGAGAGGTAGACGTCGAGCGTCGCTGTGACGAGCTCGCGGTCGTTATCCAGTTCGTCGGTCAGGCGGATGACGTGGTCGTACACGTCGCGGAAGTAGAGCAATTCCTCGGCGTCGATGAGCGCAAGGTCGCGGTTCGTGAGCTGGTTGAGCACCTCCCGGACCGGTGAGATCGCTCGCCGGATCTCGATCAAGTGGCGCTTCAGCGCGAAGACCTGGTTCAGCGTCGAACGATCCGTCCGCTCGATGACCGCGTCCTGGAGCGCGTCGATGGTGTCCTCGAGGCGGTCCGCGAACGGGAAGTAGGCGTCCACGATCGCGTCGATGAGCGCCCACAGGAGGTGGTCCGGGCCGGCCTCCATGATCGCCGCCGGACCGTTACGAAAGTGCGATCCGTCGCGCGGGTCCCAGGCGACCGGGTGCGCGCTGAGCAGGAAGCCGGCGCCGAGCACGAGATCGATCTCGTGGGCCTGGAAGCCTGCGGCATCATCGAGGGCGAAGAGGACGATGTGGACGACGTCGTCGGTCGCTTCGAGCTTCGGCCGCTGGTTGCCCTCGACGATGTCCTCGGCGATCAGCGGATGCAGTCCCAGCAGGCCCGCGGCGTGCTCCACCTGGGCCGGGGTCGGGTCCGTGAGGTCGATCCACAGGCAGCTCCCGGGGGCTGCGGCGCGCGTCTCGGCCAGGAGTCCGTTGGCGAGTGCGTCGAGCGCGGCGCCGTCGGTCCACTCCTCGATCTCGCCCGCGTGAAGCCGCGTGACGGTGGCGCGTCCGGGCGTTGGTGCCGGAATGATGTCGCTCGTCATCCTCCGATTGCCTCCTCGCTCGCGGTGACCGGGGATGGAGCTGCGTCGTCGCCCGGCCCGACCGGGAGCATACGCGGCCGCCCGAGCGCCATTGTCGGAAGGAGCGCGACCAGCGTGATGGCCGCGGCGACGAGGAAGATGCCGACGAGGATCGCCGAGGCCTCAGACGACGCCCATCGCTCGAGCTCCTGGACCACCAGCCCGTCCTTGAGGGGCCGGTCTCGGAGGGCTTCCGGAATGAACGCTTTGTATGCCTCCGGGGTCGCATAGATCTGGCGATAGAGTCGATCGATCGTGGTCGACCCGAACGCGGTCAGGGCGGCCAGGCCGACGGCCATGCCCAGCATCCGTGCCACCGTGACGGTCGCCGAGGCGACACCGAACGCGCCTCGGCCAACCGCCGCAACGGCCGCCGCGGAGCGCGGCGTGACGGTGAGGCCGAATCCCAGTCCGAACAGGGCGAGCAGGCTCGCCACCGAGGCCAGACTCGTGGTCGGGGTCCAAGAACTCATCCCCACGAGCGCCGCGACGCTCAGGCCGAGCCCGACGACCGTCACGCCGCGCGGGCCGGCGACCCGGAGCACGAATCCGGCGCCGAGCGCACCGACGGCGGTCGCTCCGGCGAGTGCACCCAGCGCGACCCGCTGGGCATCGGGGCCGCCATACAGGACCCGGTCGACGAAGACGGCGCCGCCGACGATCGCGGTCGCGAAGCCATAGCCGGTGAGCAGCGAGACGAGGGCCGCCGAACTGAACCCGCGGTGACGAAACAGGGACACATCGAAGAACGCTCGCGGGTGGCGGAACCCGATCCGGGCCGAGAGGGCCATCGAGAGCAGGCCCAGGCCGGCGGCGGACCCGAGGGCGAGGGCCGGATCGATCCGGCCGCCGGCGATTTCGTCACTGCCCGCGAGCGTCGTCGCACCGAGAATCAAGCCGATCCCGATCGAGAACGCCAGGGCACCGCGCAGATCCACGGAACCGGGCTCGCGGGGTGTCTCCCAGCCCGCGGCCGCTGCCCATGACAGGGCCAGCGCGGCGACCCCGAATGGAACGTTGACGTAGAAGACGTACCGCCACGGCGCGGCGAATGCATCGTGGACCGGCCCGCTGGCGAAACCCAGCCCCTCGAGGGCGGCCGCCGGATGGATCCCGCCAATGATCCACGCCCCCACGAACGGACCGGCGGCCATCCCGAGGAAGGTCAGACCGCCGACGAAACCCAGCGCTTTCGGCCGATCCAGGTCACCGAACAGGTGGGAAGCGGCGGCTGTGGCGACCGGCACCAGGATCCCGCCACCGATGGCCTGGATGATCCGGGCCGCCACGAGTTCTTCGAGTGACTGAGACCGCCCGGCCAGCGCCGACCCGACCGTGAACAGGACGAGTCCGGCGAGGAAGAGGCGCCGCGCTCCCCACTGATCCGCGAGGCGCCCGGCCAATGGCATCGTGACGACGGTCGCAAGGAGGTAGCCATTGATGATCCAGGAGGCGAGCCGAAGCTGGGTCCAGCTGGCGAGATCGGTCACGATGGACGGCAGGGCGACTGCGGTCACCATGAGCTCAAGTCCCGACAGGAAGACACCTCCGCCAAGTACTCCGAGCAGCACGAGCCGGCTTCGTCCGTCCATGCGGCCGAGTGTAGAGCGCCTTGACAGCGGCGCGGGATCAACGCATATTGATATAAATTCCCGTTGATCCTTTCAGCTCCCGCACCTCCGGAGACCACCCTGAGCCCCTCTCCCGCCCGGATCCGCTCCACGATTGCTGCGGTCGTCGACCAGCCGGATGACCTCCGCGCGGTTCGCCTGATTCACAAGGCGCTCGCTGACGTGAACCGCCTGCGCATCGTCCGGCGACTCGCCCAGGGAGAGGCCTCCGTCACGGACCTCATCGATCACGTCGGGCTGAGCCAGCCGCTGGTTTCGTGGCACCTCGGCAAGCTTCGGCTCGCCGGGCTCGTGGAAACCCGTCGCGCCGGCCGCGAGACCGTGACCCGGCTCATACCCGAGGCGTGGGATCGCTTCGCGGCCTACGAGCGACGCGTCCTGGGTCTGGCGACCGCCGAGCGGCCACGGAGCGCGGTTTCTTGAGCGGCTCCATCGTCTCGGCCGGGATGCGCAGCCGAGTCCGGGCCTTGGCCGAGCCGATCGCTCGGGCCTTTGGACGGCTGGGCCTGACCCCGAACCACCTGACGTTCATCGGCTTCGGCCTGGCGATCGTCGCCGCGGTCGCGGCGGCGCAGCAAGCCTGGCTGGCAGCCGGACTCCTGGTGGTCTTCGGCGGTGTCTTCGATCTGTTCGACGGGGCGCTCGCACGGGCAACGAACCGGGTCAGCAAGCTCGGAGCGTTCTACGACTCGGTCTTCGACCGCTGGGGCGAGGGTGTCATCTACGTTGGCCTCGTCTGGGGCACGCTCGATTTCGGGCTCTGGATGCCGGTCATGCTGTCAGCCACCGCCCTCGCATCGGCGGTCATGGTCAGCTACACGAGAGCCAAGTCCGAGAGCCTCGGTTTCACGACCGGGACCGGCATGGCTGCCGTCGGTCTCGCACCGCGCGAAGTCCGAATTGCGATCCTGTCGATCGGCCTGATCGTCGCGGGTCTGCTGCCGGGCTTCCCGGAGGACATGGACCTGCCCGGCGCGATGGCCTATCCCCTGTCCGGGCTGGTCCTGAACGCGTCGCTCGGACTCATCACGATCCTCGCCACGATCACCACGATCCAGCGCATTCTTCACGTCCGCGCCCAGGCGCGGTCGAGCTGAGGCGCCCCCGGCCAACGCACCATCCGATCAACCACCGATCACTCCACCACCGACCACCACCCAACGAGTCCCAATGAGGAATAGGAGCAAGCAGTGAGCAGCAACAACGGAAAGAACGGCATGGACGGCGCGACCGCTGGAACCTGGGCCGGCTCGAAGCGCAAGGACGGCAAGATCCGCGTCGCCATCGTCGGCGTCGGGAACTGCGCCAGCAGCCTCGTCCAGGGCCGCTACTACTACGAGAACGCCAAGGCCGGCGATTTCGTCCCGGGACTGATGCACGTCGAGCTCGGCGGATACCACGTCCGGGACATCGAGTTCGTGGCTGCCTTCGACATCGACAAGAACAAGGTCGGCAAGGACATCTCCGAGGCGATCTACCAGAAGCCGAACAACACCTTCGTCTTCCAGCAGGTCCCGAACATGGGCGTCACGGTCGAGCGCGGCATGACCCATGACGGCCTCGGGAAGTACCTCAGCCAGATCATCGAGAAGGCGCCTGGACCGACGGCCGACATCGTCGGGATCCTCAAGGAGCGCGAAGTCGACGTCATGGTCTCCTACCTCCCCGTCGGGAGCGAGGAAGCGACCAAGTGGTACGTCGAGCAGGCCCTCAGGGCCGGCGTGGCCTTCGTCAACGCCATCCCCGTGTTCATCGGTCGCGAGCCGTACTGGCAGCGCCGCTTCGCCGAGGCCGGTCTGCCGGTCATTGGCGACGACATCAAGAGCCAGGTCGGAGCGACGATCAGCCACCGGGTCATGACCCGCCTGTTCATGGACCGGGGCGTTCGACTCGACCGGACCTACCAGCTGAACTTCGGCGGCAACACGGACTTCCTGAACATGCTCGAGCGGGAGCGCCTCGAGTCCAAGAAGATCAGCAAGACGAACGCCGTCACCTCCATGCTCGACTACGAGATGGATCCGGACGACGTCCACGTCGGGCCAAGCGACCACGTGCCGTGGCTGCTCGACCGCAAGTGGTGCTACATCCGGATGGAGGGAACGACCTTCG
>JBDTOF010000429.1:0-2271 GCA_039933375.1 Chloroflexota bacterium | reverse complement strand
CGGCCATCGCGGCGCGGTCGTGGAGGTCGATCTGCTGGCTCGCGATGAAGCTCACCAGCTCCTCGACATACAGCGGGTTGCCGCCGGCCCGCTCCGTCACGAGCTGCACGAGCTCGTCCGAGGGTGTCTCGCCCTGACCGAGGACCTGCTCGAGCTTCGATCGAACGACCTCGGCCGCCTCCGCATCGTCGAGATGATCCAGCTCGATCTCGGCGAGGTTCTGCTGCCGCTCGAGGCCCAGCCCCCCGCCCTTCTCGGCGGCCGGTCGATAAGCCAGCAGGAAGAGGAGCCTGAGGTCCCCCGATGCGCGCGCGAGCACCTGCAGCAGGTCCCGTGACAGCTCGTCGATCCAGTGGCAGTCCTCCAGGACCACCACGATCGGTTCAGTCGCAGCGCGAGCGCGCAAGCAGCCGGTGAGCAGATCCTCGAGTGATGCCTTGCGGAGCTTCGGATCGAAGCTGCGAGTGAGGTCGTTGTCCGGGATCGGGAGCTCCAGGAGGTCGTGCAGCAGTGGGGCACGCGCGACGTAGCCGGGATCGATGGCCGCCAATTCAGCCTCGACCTGCGCGATCTGGGCGGCCTCCGAGTCGCCGTCCTCGAGCCGGAACAGCCGTCGCCAGATCTCCCGCCAGACGAAGTAACCGGTATTGGTGCCAAACGCCTGGCACTCACCGAAGGCCACGAAGATCCCGCGTCGCCGCGCCGCCCGGACGAACTCCGCGACGAGCCTCGACTTTCCGAGGCCAGCCTCGGCCGCGATGCCAACGATCTGGCCTCGATGCTGGAGGGCCGTCTCGAGGCCGATGGTCAGCTGCTCCAGCTCGGCCTTGCGGCCAACGAGACGAAGCTCGAACCGCGTCTTGCGGCGTGACGAGCGCTCGAGGGATCCGCCCAGCGAGAAGACCGACACGGGCTGGGACTTGCCCTTGACCTTCATGTCCGGGAGCTGCTCCCAGATGAAGCCGTCCCCGGCTCCTTCCCGGATGCGCTGGCTGACATAGATCCGACCGGGTGGGGCCGCCGACATCAGGCGGGCCGAGAGATTGACCTCGTCGCCCAGGCAGACGAACGTCCGCCGCATCTCGTGGCCGTAGGTGCCACTGCGAAGGGTCCCGCGGGTCACGCCGACCTGGATCTCGCGCGCCGCGGTGGACTTCTCGAGGTCGCGCAACTCAAGGGCAGCACCGGCCGCCCGCGCGGCATCGTCCTCGTGGGCGATCGGCGACCCAAAGACCCCGTACAGGTAGGCGCCCTTGTCGCCCAGCGTGAGCTGCAGGACGTTGCCGCCGTAGCCGGACATGATCTTCTGCGCGCCGCGGACGAACTCATCGAGCTGCGGGATCGCCTCAGGGTCGTTGTCGTAGTCGATTCCGGTGAACCGTAGGAACACCGGGATGGCGGGCCGGAGCTCGGTCAGGAACTCGCCGCGTCCGGTGCGGATCCGTTCGAAAACGGGCGGCAGCAGCCAGGAACGAACGAGGTCCTCGGAGAGGGGAGGGGGCTCCACCACCGGTGTTCTTGGGACCTCGACGTTGAGCTGATCGAGGACCGCGTAGGTCCGATCGGTCTCCTCGTCATGACGCAGCTCGCCCAGGGACACCCGGTCGCCGAGTCGCCGCATCGCCGACGGCTCAAGCACGACCTCGCCTTTCTGGGCGAAGTGCTCCGCGGCGGCGAGATCGTCGATGAGGCGCCCCGCCAGAACGTCGATGAGCTGGCTCTCCGGATCGCCGACGATGAACCGCCGCGCATCACCGACCGCGATCGCGACCTTCATCGCGAGCTTGACCTCGGCCCCGCCGGGGGTCACGACGTTGCCGGTGCGTCCGATGGCTTCCTGCATCGCGATGGCGGCGGCGCAAGCGAGCGTCCCGTCGTCGCCATCGATCCAGCAGGTGATCGCGTCACCCGAGAAGTAGATGACGTCGCCGCCGAAGGCATCGAGCTCGCCGATGACCGCCTGGAAGACGCGGCCGATGTTGACCGTGAGCTCTTCTGCGCCACGCTGCGGACCCAGCTCCTTGGCGAGGGCTTCGGTCAGTGGGGTAAACCCGCTGATGTCCGCGAAGAGGGCGGACCCGCTGACCCGGTCGGGCAGCTCCACGCCCGCCGACAGCGCTCGACGCCGGTCACGCGCGATGTAGGCTTCGGGGTTGTCCTGCGTTGCGGCTGGCGCGTCCGGTATGGGGTCGGCGGTCGGCACGTCGCCATTCTGCCCTCTGCCGGGGGATCCCGGAGTTCGTCGGCGCGAGAGCGCCCGCCGCCCGGCGC
>JBDTOF010000428.1:0-5034 GCA_039933375.1 Chloroflexota bacterium | reverse complement strand
ACGTCGAGGATGACCACATCGAACCCGTCGGACTCCGCGAGATCAAGTCCGGACTCGCCGTCGGTCGCGACATCGACGACATGGCGATCCTCCTCGAGCAGGCGCTTGAGAACTCGCCCGAGTCGCTCGTCGTCTTCGATCACGAGTAGGTGCATGCGGGTCGGCCCTTGCTGTTCGGAGGGTGGGTGGCGCGCCTCGCGACCGTCGCCATGGAACCATCCGATCATGAGACGTTGATGAGAAATCCGTCGCTGCCATCGTATCTGCGACGAGCAGGCGGTCGAGCGTCGGAGTCCACAGCATGGCTCGATCGACGGTGATCGCGAGCGCTCCATAACCCGGATGGCCATCGACCCAGGCTGGGCCATCGAGGCCCATCACGAAGCCGGCCGTCGCATACGCATCTGCCCAGGTGAGATCGGGACCGACCACCGTCAGACTGAGCAGATCGCCCGGCACGGCCCCGGTCCGGGGATCGCGGATATGGTCACCGCGCTCGTACAGGCCCGAGGTCGCAACGGCGTGGCGCTCCGTGGCGAGGACGGCCGCGATGAGGTCACCGTGCTCCGGATGGCGAATGCCGACGCGCCAACGCTCACCGGGCTGCGCCGCTCCCCGGGTCACGACGTCGCCGCCGCCGGCGATCATGAAGTTCCGGGCTCCGGCCTCGGCAAGGACGTGCGCAGCCGCCTCGATGGCCCAGCCCTTGACGAGAGCACTGGGATCGACGATGCCGTCGGAGCGGTGGACGCGGGCGTCAAAGGCGCCCCTCGAGTCGAACGCGAGCGAGTCGCAGACCGCGAGGACCCACTGCACGTCCGCGCTCAACTCGCGCTCCGTCAGGATCCCGGCGGCCAACCTACCGAGTTCGCTGTCGTCCCGGTACAGGCTGAACCGACGATCCACGTCGTGGAGCAACGCGGTCGCCGTCCTAATGGCTTCGGGCGCGACGAACGGCGCATGGATATCGAAGGTGACCACCGTCCCCATCACCGGTTCGACGTGCACCTGTCGCGGCCAAGGTTCTCCCGTCGCGGTAGCCGCGAGGGGGGTCGGCCGTATCACGGGATCAGATTCCGGCGGCGTCGAGCGCACCCTGCAGCGACATTGCATAGGCCTGACTGGTGTACGTCGCGCCCGAGACGCCGTCGATGCGGGCGGACTGGGCGGCGAGCGCCTGGCTCCGGAGGATCGGAGCGACGAAGTCCGAGATCCGCCCCGAGTGCCCGCCGACCGGCAGGGAAACCGCGTTCACGTCCACGACCTTGCCGCCGGAGACGGTGATGGCGACCTGGACGAAACCGAACGGGTTCTGAACCTCCGGCCCGGTGAACTGACCGGACACCTGCTGCGGCGAGGGGCTCGGTGCAGCCGTCGGAGCCGGCCCCGACCGCGAGGACGCAGAGCCACCGGCGGAGCCGGCGGCGACACCCGACCCTCCGCTGCTGCCACCCTGCGCTTGGGCGCTGCCGCCCTGTGCCAGGCTGCCGCTCGACGCTGCTAGCCCGCCACCGAGCGGACGAGATGTATCGGGCACGGTCGCGACGAGCGCAATGTCGCCGGGCCCCTTGAAGTTGATGAGGAGCATCGTCGCCAGCGCGAGCGATGCAGTGGTTGCCGTCAGACGTCGTCGCATCGATCTGATCAGTACGCGAAACGTTCGGAATGGATCCGGCTCGCGGGGACGTCCAGTTCCCGAAGCGTCTCGGCCACTCGATCCATCATCTCGTTCGGGCCGCACAGATAGACATCGTGGTCCGCAATATCCGGAACCAGATCGCTGATCCCGAAGAGGTCGAGCGGGTCGTCGGGCAGGTCAACGCTGCCTCGCCGACCAACCAGGTAGTGGACGGTGACGCCCCGTCGCTCGGCGATCTCGTCGAGCTCGCGCCGGAAGATCACGTGTTTCCGTTGACGCGCCCGATAGAGCAGCGTCAGGTCGCCTGTCTTGCCGGGCAGGGCCTCGACGAGCGCCCGGAGCGGCGTGACCCCGATCCCCCCGGCAATCAACGTGACCTTGCGCCGTGACCGACGTGCGCCGGTGAGCGCGCCGTAGGGACCCTCGAGCAGGACGCGCGTCCCGACGGCCAGTCGCTGGTACCGGTGGGTATCGTCGCCGAGCGCCTTGACGGTCGTCCGGATCCACGCCGGGTTCGGAGCGGCCGATATCGAGAACGGATGACCGCTCCACCAGTTCGAGCCATCCAGAAATCGCCACACGAAGAACTGCCCTGAGCGGAGCGGCAGCTGATCAAGGTGCTTGCCTGTGGCATAGATCGAAACGACGCCCGGTCCCTCGCTGACGACGCTGGCGACACGGAACTGGTGACGAAGGTTCAGTCGGATCGGTCCGACGATCCGGTAGGCCGCGAGCAGACCGAAGGTGACGAGGTACAGGCTCGTCCAGTAGATCCGGGCCAGTGGGTCGTGGAGGAAATCAGCTCCGACAAGGATCTGGTGGAGGAATCCGAAGGCAATCGCGAGGTACGCAAGCAGATGGAGGACGAACCAGGCCTCGTAGCTCAAGGCCCGACGCGCTGCCCGCATCGAGGTGATCCCCACCATGGTGAAGAGGCCGAACCCGATGGTCGCCAGGGCGACGAAGTCGAAGGTCGTCAGGATCGTCCAGGTCTCGCCCAGGAATGTGCTGCCCTCGCTGGCGCCGTAGCCCGAGATGATGAAGAAGCCGTGGCCCGCGATGAGCCAGACCGTGGCGAACCCGATCCACCGGTGGGCAGCTGCGAGTCGATCCATCCCGAACGCCTGGTCGAGCCACGGCATGCGCGACATCAGGATCAGCTGGATCAGCGCCAGGTACGTGCCAAGAAGTCCCGCCACCTGGCCGATTGCGATCAGGATTCCGCCCGGTTCGGCCAGGTGGGCCAGTCCCCCGTGCCGGAGCCACATGGCCATGATGAACAGCCCGTTGCCGAGAAGCAGGACGATCATATCCCGGCCGGTGATGGCCCACACCCGCGGCAATGGAACGGATCGGCTGGGCGGCGCAGGCCGATCGCGTCGGAGGGTGGCTGCGGTCATGCGTGCATCGTCGCAACCGCACGTGAGAGGTATATGAGAGTGGCTCCGGCGGTAAGATTCGAACTTACGACCAAGCGATTAACAGTCGCCCGCTCTACCACTGAGCTACGCCGGAGCGATTGGGGTCGCCGGGGCGACCGCCTTGGCGGACCCGAGGGTCACGCGCCGGGCGAAGAATAGCAGACCGACTTCCGCGCGAGCCGCTGCCATACTCGCTGACGTGCACTCCCCCATCGTTGCGCCCGAAACACTGGCCGCGTGGATCGAGGCGGGCCGATCCGGGCTTCGTGTCATCGATGTTCGCTGGTACCTTGGCCAACCCAAGGACGCGGGCCTCACGGCCTACGTCGAGGGCCACATCCCGACCGCGATCCACCTGGACATCGACGCGGATCTCACGGCTCGAGACGGGCCTGGCCGCCATCCGCTCCCCGATCCCGCCGTGTTCGCGGCCACGCTCGCCGCGCGCGGTATCGGCGACGGCGACCTCGTGGTGGCCTATGACGATGTCGGCGGCTGGGTGGCAGCTCGGCTGTGGTGGATGCTCGAGGATCTCGGATTCGGGACGGACGGGCACGGCCGGGCACTGGTGCTCGACGGCGGTCTTCAGGCGTGGGTCGCTGCCGGAGGCAGCCTGACAACGACGATTCCCGTGGTTGAGCCCGCGGCTGACCTGCACCTCGGCACCTCGTGGGGTCGCGTCGTCGATCGAGACGCGCTCAAGCCCAGGCTCGGCAAGGTCCTCCTGCTCGATGCCCGCGCAGGGCCGAGATATCGGGGCGAGGTCGAGCCGATCGATCCGCGGCCCGGCCACATCCCGACGGCCGTCAACGCACCGGTTGCCGGCAATCTCCAACCCGACGGACGGCTGCGGGACGCAAGGGAACTCGCTGAATCATTCGGGGCGATGCGCGCGGCGGCCGGCAAGGCTGGGTTGGCGAGCGCCGCCCGACCGGACAGCCCGATCGTGGTTTCGTGCGGCAGTGGCATCTCAGCCTGCCACACCGCGCTCGCCATGCGCATTGCCGGACTCCCTGACCCGATCCTCTACCCGGGGAGTTACAGCGACTGGTCCACCGCCGGCGAACCAGTAGCGGTGGATTCGGACCCCGGCCGGTTCCTGGGTTGACATCGTCGCGGCCGCTCGCCTACACTCCGCCACCGGTGCGGGTTCCGTGCCAGTCAACACCTCAAGGAGGGCGGCAACAGATGAGCACGATGCTTCTCTTTGTGCCCACGATCGCGCCTGATGGCGCCGCTGATCGCGGGAGATCTGCGCCTTCGTCGAGGTAGTTGCCGGGCGGTTTGACCGCTCAACAGCGAACCACGAGCCGTGGGCCAGATCGGGCCCCCGGCTTTTTTCATGCACTCGAGACGTCCGAGCGTATGCCACGAGCCGCGAGCCATCCCGCAATCGAGAGTCGGGACCAGGTCCGCGGCTCGTTCCATGTTCAGATCACCAGACAGGACCACTACAGTGACCGCCACCATGATCCGACAACAGAAGATCGTCGCCCCGGGCAGTCCGGCCGAATCGGCCGGTGCCGACCCGCGCGACATGGCGCCGCCGGCCCTCCTCGTTGAGAAGGTCACCAAGCGGTTCCACGTCGGACGGGCGAAACGACCAGTCGTCGCCATCGCCGACGTGTCTCTCCGCCTTGAGCGGGGCGGCATCGTGGGAATCCTTGGCGCCAACGGGTCGGGCAAGTCGACGCTGATCCGGCTCGTGTCCGGCCTGCTGACCCTCGACGAGGGCCGCGTGGAGGTCTTCGGACACGACCTGCAGCGCGATGAGATGGCCGTCAAGCGGCTGATCAATCGCGTCAGCGTGGATGCCGCGTTCTTCAAGAAGCTCAGTCCCATGGAAAACCTGCTCTTCGCAGCCCGCCTGTACGGCATGGATGCGAGAGCGGCCCGTGGGGAGGCAATCGAGATTCTCGAACGCCTGGGCATCTCGAGGAAGCGGGTCGATCGCCCGGTCGAGCAGATGAGCCG
>JBDTOF010000427.1:0-4214 GCA_039933375.1 Chloroflexota bacterium | reverse complement strand
ACCTCGACGGCCTCGTCGAGCGGATCGCCTGGCACCGGGGCCGCTCCCCGGCTTACGGCGAGGGGATCAGCTTCTGGGCATTGGGCGAGATGATCCGCGGCCGGGCCGGCCTCGCCGAGACCGACGACGAACGGACGACCCGGACCAAGATCGCCGAGATGCTCGAAGGACTCGAGCTCGAGGAGACCGAGCGACGCTGGATCGAGCCCGCCCTCCTGGCGCTCCTCGGGATCGAGACCGGGATCGGCGCCGAGCAGCTGTTCGGGGCCTGGCGGACGTTCTTCGAGCGCCTCGCCGCCACGCGCACCGTGGTCCTCGTCTTCGAGGATCTCCACTGGGCCGATGCCGGGACGCTCGACTTCATCGACCATCTGCTCGAGTGGAGCCGGTCCATCCCGCTGTACATCGTCACCCTCGCTCGCCCGGAGTTGATGGACAAGCGCTCCGACTGGGGCGCCGGCCGGCGCAACTTCACGAGCCTGTATCTCGAACCGCTCACCGAGGCGGCCATGCGGGCCCTCCTGGCCGGTCTCGTACCGGGCCTGCCCGAGGTGGCCGTCAGCGCGGTCGTGGCCCGGGCGGAGGGGATCCCGCTGTATGCCGTCGAGACGGTCCGGATGCTCGTCGCCGAGGGCCGGCTCGAGGCGGCCGGCGATGGGACATATACCCCGACCGGTGACCTCAGCACCCTCGCCATCCCCGAGACCCTGACCGCGCTCATCGCTGCTCGCCTCGATGCCCTCGATCCCGCCGACCGGAGCCTCGTACTCGACGCCGCGGTCCTTGGCTTGAGCTTCACCCTGCCAGGGCTCGCGGTCGTGTCGGGGATCGCCGCGGCCGAGCTCGAACCCAGGCTTCGCGCCCTCGCCCGGCGCGAGCTGTTCAACCAGGTGACCGATCCGCGCAGCCCCGAGCGCGGCCAGTACGCGTTTGTCCAGGCCCTCATCCGTGAGGTGGCCTACAACACCCTGGCCAAGAAGGACCGCAAGACCCGCCACCTCGCGGCGGCCCGCTTCTTCGAATCGCTCGGGACCGATGAGCTCGCCGCCGGTCTGGCCGGCCACTACCTCGCGGCCCGGGAGAACGCGACCGAGGGTCCTGAGGCCGATGCGCTTGCCGCCCAGGCCCGGGTGGCCCTCAAGGGCGCCGCCGAACGCGCCGCTGCCCTCGGGGCCCACGAGCAAGCCATGTCCTTCTACGAGCAGGCAATGACGGTGACCACCGATCCTGCAGACCTGGCCGAGCTGCTCGAGCGAGCGGGAGAATCGGCCTCGGCCGCCGGTCGCCATGACACCGCCGAACGCCACCTCCTCGCTGCGATCGACGCCCGGCGAGTTGGCGGCGAGCGATCGACCGTCGCCCGCTCGCTTACTGCGCTCGGACGCGCCCTCAATCTTGGCTCGCGTTCGGCCGAGGTTGTCTCGCTGCTCGAGCCTGCCGCAACCGAATTCGCCGATATTCGCGACGATCCAAACGTGATCTCGATGATGGGCCAACTGGCCCGTGGGCACTTTCTCCTCGACCACAACGAGCGAGCCATCGAGGTTGCAGATGGCGTATTGGCGCGAGCCGAGCATGCTGATCTCGGGATCATCGTTGCCGACACGTTGATCACGAAGGGAACGGCGCTCGGATCGCTCGGCCGCACGATCGAGGGGCTCGGCGTGCTGCGGGCGGGAAAGGAACTGGCGGAGCAGCTCGACCTCGGGGAGACGATGCTGCGCGGGTACATCAACCTCTCCTCCGTGCTTGCGTCGCGCAACCCACGGGAGGCCCTCGAGATCTGCCGCGAAGGACTGCGGCGCGCCCGACAGCTCGGCCGTCGCAGTCCGGCTGCGGTCATGCTCGCTAATGCGTATGAGAGCGCGCTTCGTATAGGAGATTGGACCTGGGCGGAGACGGAGCTGGACACATCGCTTGCGGATCAGCTCGATCCGGAAGACCGGCTTTGGCTGCTTGGCGGCAAGGTTTCCATTGGAGCACTTCGCGGGTCCGCAGATGACACGATCCTTGACGAGATGCGACGCCTGGTCGGCTCGAGTACTGAGCCGTCGCTTCAAACGGCTCTCGCACTGGCGACGGGACTAGCGGCGCTTGGGGCCGGTCGGCTGGGCGACGCGCGGGAGGCGTGGCACCGAGTGACCAGTCTGAGCGCCAGCAACCTGCCTGACGCCATGGCTCGCGCGAGCCGGGCTGCACTCTGGCTGGGTGACAGCGCCGGTGTGGCGGCGGATCTCGCTGTGATCGATGCGTCGGGTATGCACGGAGCCGCGATCGACGCCGATCGAGTCACACTTCGGGCAGGTCTTGCCGCCCTCGACGGTCGGTCGGCCGAAGCCCTGACGACCTACCGCGACGCCATCCGAGCGTGGCGTGACCTCGACCTGGCATGGGACGAGGCACTGACGGGTATCGATATGGCGACGCTCCTCGACCCGTCGCAACCGGAGGTTCAGGCCGCCGCCGCCGCCTCCCGCGAAATTCTGGTTCGTCTTGGAGCGGCGCCGTTCATCGAGCGCCTGGATGCTGCAATGGGCCGTGGGTCGGCAACGGGCCGACCATCCACCGAGAGTTCACAGCCACACGCGGCGGCACCGGCGACCGCATCGCACCTGGTCTGACACCTTCTGGCCTGATCACGATCACCCCTGGAGGGATAGGTCTCAATGGACGGACTTCGCGTCTACCGCGGATTGCTCGCCAATAAGCCACTGACCCGGCTGCTCCTCGGTGAGTTCGTCAGCGGGATCGGCGACTGGCTGTACATCGTCGCGATCTTCGTCGTCATCTACCGCGAATCCGGGGACGCGGCCCTTCTGGGCGCGTTCGGGGCGGTCCGGCTCCTCCCGTACGTGATCCTGTCCGTGCCGGCAGGGTTCGTGGCCGATCGGTTCGAGCGTCGGATGGTGCTGCTCGTCTCGGACCTTGTGCGTGGCTCAATCATGGTGATCCTCGCGATTCTCACCGCGACCCACGCCCCGACACTGCTGATCGCCGGTTTCGCCATCGCGGCCGCCGGCGGGTCCACGTTCTTCTACCCGGCGATGGGTGCCTATCTCCCGAGCCTGGCACGGGATGAGCGCGAACTCGGACCAGCCAACGGGGCCTGGCAGACCCTCGGGAATATCAGCTTCATCATCGGGCCGGCCATTGGCGGTCTCCTTCTCGTCATCGGTGACGTGACCACGGCGTTCGTCCTGAACGCGTTCACGTTCGCCTTCGTTGCGGTGATCCTGTGGCGCCTGCCGCGTTCGTCGCGGGCGAGCCGGGCTGCGGACGCGGCGGTGGCCGCCCGACCCGAGGAAACGGAACGAAGCGTGGCGACCGATAGCCCCGAGGCCAGCCCGAGCGACCTCCCGAGCGAGACCGCGCCCCTCGAAACCACACCGGGCCCTCGGGTCAAGCTCAGGCCGCTCGCCGGACTGACTTTGATCGAACTCGTGGCCGGGTTCCTGGATGGCGGCTTCCAGGTGATCACCGTCATCTTCGCGATCGAAATCCTGAAGGCCGGCGAACAGGCCAATGGCTACCTCAATACGGCGATCGGGATTGGAGGACTGCTCGGCGGGATCGGGGGCGGCGCCCTCGTACTTCGCCGGAGTCTCCGCGTGCCCCTGTATCTCGGAGCCGTGATCACCGGTATCGGAACGATCGCCCTGGGCACCGCCACCAATCTGCCATTCGCCCTGGTCGCGATCGGGGTGGCGACGGGTGGGGCGCTCATGACCAAGGTGATGACCGATACGCTCTGGCAACGCCTCGTGCCCAATGAGCTGCTCGGTCGCGGCCTCGGCATTCTCGTGGCGGTCTCAACGCTGACCGGGGCCGCCGGTGCGTTCCTCCTGCCCGTTCTGCTGACGAACGCTGGGCCGTTCGAGTCACTCACTGCGACTGGCGTGGTTGCGATCGCCCTGGCGGCGGCCGGCGCGTACCTGGTCGGTCCATCCTCCGTCCGCAAGCCGACACCCCACGAGGCGGTCCTCGAGCATATCGCCACCCTGGATCTCTTCACCGGGGTCCCGAGAGCGAGGCTCCAGGCCGCGATGCCAAAGCTCACGACAGTACCGATGGTGGCCGGTGAAAGCGCCGTCCGACAGGGTGAGCCGGCGGACCGCTTCTACATCATCGAGAGCGGCACCTTCACCGTAACCCAGGTCAAAGAGCCCGGCGGCGCACCCATATTCCTGCGAACGCTTGGACCCGATGCGGTCTTC
>JBDTOF010000426.1:0-2925 GCA_039933375.1 Chloroflexota bacterium | reverse complement strand
GGCTCGCCCGGATCCGGCTGAAGCCAGACGACGCCGTGGCCGAGATCCGACGCAGCCCAGCGTCTGACCCGCGAAAACTCGACGGACATCGAAGGCTTAGCCGCGGCAACGCGCGCGAGAACCTCGAGCTCCGCCGACCCGAGCCGTGACGAATCGATGAACGGGTAGAGAATCGTGACATGCGCCGACACGCCGAGGCGTGCGACCTCGACCTCAGACTTCCGCAGCCGCGCGAGAGGGGCCGGCAGGCGGACGGGAACGATGATCGCGGTCTGCGCCGTGTTTGCCCTCGTTCCTGGTTCGCGCCGAGTGGCCGGTCAGATCTTGAGCATCACGTGCTTGACGACCGTGTAGTCATCGATCGCGTACATCGACTGGTCCTTGCCGTAGCCGGACTCCTTGAAGCCGCCGTGCGGCATCTCTGATACGAGCGTGAAGTGATCGTTGACCCAGACCGTGCCGAACTGGATCGCCTTGGCGACACGCATCGCGCGACCGATATCCGCGGTCCAGACCGAGGCCGCGAGGCCGAAACGAACGTCGTTGGCCCAGGCGATCGCCTGCGCCTCGTCGCTGAAGCGCTGGACGGTGACGACCGGTCCGAAGACCTCGTCCTGGACGATCTCGCTTCTCTGCCCCGGCCCGGCGATGACCGTCGGCTCGAAGTACGCGCCGGGTCGATCCGGTCGATGTCCACCAACGACGATCTCGGCACCGGACTTCGCCCGGTCGACCATGCCCTCGACCTTGTCGGCCTGGCCCTTTGCAATGAGCGATCCCATCTCGATGTCATCGCCCTCGGCCGGGTCGCCCCACTTGATCGATCCGACGGCAGCAGCGAGATCCGCCACCAGGCTGTCGTGGATCTTCGGCCCCGTGATCACGCGGCAAGGCGCCGTGCAATCCTGGCCGGCATTCCAGTACGAGAAAGTCTTGAGGTTCTCGATCACGGCCTCGACATCGGCGTCGTCGAAGACGATCACCGGAGCCTTGCCCCCAAGCTCCAGGTGCAGTCGCTTGACCCGATCCGCGGCAATTCTTGCGATGTGCTTGCCGGTATCAGTGTCGCCGGTGACCGAGATCATCCCGACCTTCGGATGTCCAACGAGCGCGTCACCGATCGCGGCTCCGGTCCCGGAGATCACGTTGAGCACGCCAGGCGGCAGGATCTCCGCGGCGATCTCGGCCAGGACGAGTGCCGTCAGCGGCGTCCGCGCCGACGGCTTGAGGACGACCGTATTCCCGGCCATCAGCGCCGGGCCGATCTTCCAGCCAGCCATCATGATCGGGTAGTTCCACGGGGCGATCGAGGCCACGACCCCGACCGGTTCGCGCCGGATCAGCGACGTCCGATCGGCGATGTATTCGTTGGCCGCCTTGCCCTCGAGGACCCGGCCCGCGCCCGCGAAGAATCGCAGGTTGTCGACGACAACCGGAACTTCATCAATGGCGGCACCGACGGGCTTGCCAGTGTTCTGGCTCTCGAGCCGACCGATCTCCTCGCCCCTCGCCTCGAGGGCATCCGCGAGCTTGAGCATCATCAGGCTGCGATCCTGGGGCGTCGTGTGCTGCCAGGTCTCGAAGGCCTTCGCGGCTGCCTCGGCTGCCCTGTCGACGTCCTCGGGCCCCGACGCGGGCACGTTGGCGATGACCCGACCGTTGGCCGGATTCTCGACCGCCAGCGTGTCGCCGCTCGCACTATCGACCCAATCCCCACCGATGAATTGCTTGTAGGTCTTGACCTTGTCCATCACGTCGGTCATCGGGGGTACCTCCAGAACGGTATTGGCGCGCGCCGCGATTGCGGTACGCGGGTCAGATTCGAGGCTGTCGAGATCATTGTGCGCCACAGGGATACGGGCGTTCCAGTCCGCGGTTCGAAAGGCCGACGGCGACCGACCGGCGGCGTCGCTACGCGCGGGTGCCCACCAGCACGATGATCGCCATCCCGGCGAGTGCGACGAGCAGGTCCGTAGCGCGCCACCGAATCGGTCGATAGGCAGTTCTCGGGCCACTCCCGAAGGCGCGAGCATCCATAGCCAGCGCGAGTTGATCGGCATGCCGGATGGAACGGACGAGCAAGCCAACGAGCAGGCGCGGGTGCCAGCTCCGGCGGAGACCGCGGACCCGACGAGCCTGGCGCAGCGTCGCCAGGTCCTGGCCGAGCCGGGGAACTGCCTGGTACGCGGCGAGAGCGCCGTAGGCGAAGCGATGTGAAACATGGCCCTGCTGGACGAGCGCGTCGACCAGTGCCGTGGGTTCCGTGGTCTGGGCAAACACCACGCCGATCGAGACGATGGCCACGACCCGGGCGCCGATCGCCGCCGCAGCCACGAGAGCCTCGTGTGTGAGTCGAAGCGGCCCGATCCGCGCCAGCTCCTCCGACGCCGGATTGACGTTCGCCGCTCCGAACAGGAAATTGGTCGCTGCGATCGATCCAGCCACGATCAGAAGCGGGGCGAGGCCAGCGGCGAGGCGCCTCGCCGGGATCTGCCCGAAGACGAGCCCCGAGAGCAGCGCCACCGACGCCAGGACAAGCGGCGCCGCCACGCTCGAGATGGTGACGAGCCCCACGAGCCACGCGAGGGCGAGTCCAAGCTTGACCAGTGGACTGGTTCGCCCGAGAACGCTTCGTTCCTGGGCCGCGCTCAGATCGAAAGGCGCGAGCATCAGACACCCATCAGCGGCGACTCGGGCGAGGCCGCGCGCGGAGGGGCGCGCCCATCGTCCGCCACGATCCAGCCTGCCACCATCTCCACCTGGCGATCGGCGACGCGCGTGGCAAACGCCTGATCGTGCGTGGCAGCCAGAACGGCGGTTCCCTCCCCCACGAGCTCGTCGACGATCTGGACCACTGATTCCCAGCCCCGCCGGTCCTGGCCGAAGGTCGGCTCGTCGAGCAGCAAGAGCCGAGGCCGACGAGCC
>JBDTOF010000425.1:0-1715 GCA_039933375.1 Chloroflexota bacterium | reverse complement strand
CGGCTGATCAGGCTCGGCGAACGCCGGCGGGCGCCACGAATTCGGCGCCCGGGAAGTAGAAGCCGAGGTCGATGTCGGCCACGACACGCTCCACCTCGTAGCGATTGATCAGCGCATGTTCACGCTCGATCTCCCCGGCAGCGAAATCTCCGAGCAGGCCGATCCTGACGTCGCGCACCAGCACGAAGGGTCCGCCGGGGCGTGATAGTGCGCGTCCCGGGTCGAAGCCCGGTTGTGTCGGAAGCTCAGCAACGAGGTGATAGGGACCAACGTCAAGCTCGACGGAGTTCCAGCGCGCGTGGATCGGCAGCTCGTGCTCATCGGCCCACAGGATGAGCACCTCGTCGAGGGTGAGCCGGACGCGCCCACGGGTGACGGCGGGGCCGCCCGATAGTGGGTGCCAGGTCGCTTCGTCCAGCGCAATCGGACGCGTGGCGTCCGGGCCAGCTCCAAAGGTGATCGGCTCGCTGACGGCGCCCCGGATCACCCCTCCTGCGGCATAGGCCTCGATATCCTGCATCACGATCCCCCGATGCGACGCTCCGCTCGACGGTGGGGCCGGGCTGACCCAGACACCAGACCCAGGGGTACTGGTCCGACCGGAAAGTGGTACCCGGAGCTCGCGAATCCGGTTCGCACATGCACCGCAGGGAGATCGGCTATCGCTCGCGCTGGCCGCTCCCGCCGGCATCGGGCGCGACGACGTTCAACAGCGCGCGCAGGACCAGGTCGGGGTCGAACCGGCTCTGGTTCGTGACGACCGCGATCGCGATCCCGAGAGACGGAAACCAGCGGACCACGCTCCTGGTGCCGATGAGACGGCCGGAGTGTCCGTACGAGACGAGGCCCTCGATCGAACCCACCTGGACGCCAAGTCCGTATCGATGGCCTGGGCGCAGGCCGGCGGTCGTCGCCGCATCCGCGATCATCGCGGCGGTTTGTGCTGCTGACAGGACCTCTCCGCCATACAGCGCGTGGGCCCATCGAACGAGGTCCGGTGCACTCGCCGCAACCGAGCCTGCCGCGCCGGCGGCCGTGATCACCGACGTGAAGGGACGAATGGCGGACTCGTCGCTCAGAGCCACCGGAGTTTCGTCGAGCTGGTTGGTCGCGTAGGCGTATGCCGCGGGGAGCTCCATCATCGGATCCTCGATGCCCTGGTAGCTGGCGCTCCGAAGCCTGAGCGGGTCGAAGAATCGATCCCGGAGTTCGGCGGCAAGGGGTCGGCCGGTCATCACTTCGGCGATCATCCCGAGGAGGACGAAGTTCGTATTCGCGTAGTGATATCCGACCCCTGGTTTGGCGATCGGTGAACCAGCAAACGCGAGGGCGGTCACAGGGGTCCAGACGGCCGTGTGATCGGCGAGTATCGCGCGGTTCAGTTTCGCGTTGAGCAGGAAGTCACGCAGGCCGCTGGTATGGTCGAGCAGTTGCTGGATCGTGATCGCGGGATCAATCGGGCGGTCGCCGACGAGTACTCCGGGCAATCGCAGGGTCGCGGCATCGTCGAGCGCCAGGCGCCCCTCATCGACGAGCGACAGGATCTCCGCAGCGACGAATGTCTTGCTGATCGACCCAATCGGAAACGGCGTATCCGGCGTCAAGAGGCGGCCTGTGACGAGGTCCGCGACCCCCGAAGTGCCGGTCCAGATGTGGCCATCCGGGAACAGGACGCTCGCCACCATGCCCGGAGGCGCCAGCTGGAGGCTGCCCCA
>JBDTOF010000424.1:0-2986 GCA_039933375.1 Chloroflexota bacterium | reverse complement strand
GTCTCGCCCTCGTCCTTGACCACCTGGTCGAGCGACTCGATCCATTCGGTCGTCTCATTCGAGTCGAGATCCGGCAGCTGCTGCTTGAATTCATCGAAGTACATGGCCCCGAAGGGTAGCCGATGAGGCCCCCGGGCGCCGCGGTGCGAACGGGTCTCCATCGCGTTGCGAGAGGGTGACGGCGACGCCTCCCGGGGCTGTGCTAGCGTCCTGACATGCAGCCATTCGATTCCCGGACGGCCCTCATCGTCGTCGACATGCAGAACGATTTTGCCGATCCGAGCGGCTCGCTCAGCGTCAGCGGCGGCGAGGCGACGATCCCGGTCGTGAACGCCGCAGCGAGGGAGGCGATCCTCGCCGGGGCATTCGTGGCCTACACCCAGGACTGGCACCCCTTGCACACCCCCCACTTCGTGCCGGACGGCGGCATCTGGCCGGTTCATTGCGTCGCCGATACATGGGGTTCTGCCTTCCACCCAGCGATCGAGGTCCTGGGTCCGAGCGTCCACAAGGGAGCGAACGGCGAGGACGGCTACTCCGGCTTCACGATGCGCGATCCCGTCACGGACGCAGAGATCCCGACCCAGCTCGATGCGCTCCTCCGCGAGCGGTCGATCGAGCGCGTGGTGGTCTGCGGCCTGGCGACGGACTACTGCGTCAAGGCAACGGCGCTCGACGCGATCCGTCTGGGATACGCCGTGACCTTGCTCCTCGACGGGGTCGCCGCGGTCGACGTCGGTGCCGGCGACGGCGATCGAGCCATCGCCGAGATGCAGGCGGAGGGTGTCGTCGTCGCGGGATCGGACGAGCGGGATCGGGCCTGAGGCGTGCAGATCCACCTCGTCGATGCCACGTATGAGCTGTTTCGGGCGCACTACGCACCGCGGCCGCCGGTCCTCGGGGTTGGTGGCGTCCAGCTATCGGGTGTCGCGGGCCTGATCGACCAGCTCGTGTACCTGCTTCGCGAAGAGGGCGCCACGCATGTGGCATGCGCAACGGACCGGGTCATCGAGTCCTTTCGCAATGACCTTTTCCCCGGCTACAAGTCGTCGGCGGGCATGCCGCCGGAGCTGCTCCTGCAGTTCCCCATCGCCGAGCAGGCGATCCAGGCGCTCGGGCTGGTCCTCTGGCCGATGGTCGAGTACGAGGCGGACGATGCGATCGGAGCAGCGTGCAAGCAATTCGCCGCTGATCCATCGGTCGAGCGGATCCTGGTGTGCACCCCGGACAAGGACATGGCCCAGCTCGTCGAAGGCGACCGCATCGTCCTCCTGGACCGGCGCCGCCGGATCACCTATGACGAGGCCGGGGTCTGGGGAAAGTGGGGCGTGGCCCCGACCTCGATCCCCGACTGGCTCGCCCTCGTGGGCGATAGCTCGGACGGATTTCCCGGCCTGACCGGCTGGGGGGCCAAGTCAGCGGCCGCGGTCCTCGCTCGCTATCCACACCTCGAGGACATCCCGGAAAAGGCATTCGAATGGGACGTCGCTCGACTGCGAGGCGGTCCGGTCCTCGCCGCGACGCTGCGCGAGCACTGGGACGAGGCGCTCCTCTATCGCTCACTGGCCAGGCTCCGAACCATCGAGGACGGCGTCCCGATCCCGCAAGCCTCAGCCGAGGAGCTGCGCTGGCATGGGGCGCCGCGCGCGATCTGGGAGGCGTTCTGCGATCAGTACGGACTCGGCCAGCTTCGCGGCCGCCCGCACCGGTGGCGCCTCGAGGGTTGACCGCTAGCCAGCGATCCTTGCGACCAGGTCCCCGTGGTGTGCCGCCGGTGCCGCCAGGATGCCGATCGACCTGGTCGGGGCCGCGATCTGGAACCACGGGCCGCCAGCGAGGTCCGTGACCGTGGCTCCTGCGCGCTCGGCGATGAGCCCTGCCGCGGCGATATCCCAGGTCGACAGCCCTCCCTGCTGGATGAAGGCATCGAACCGCCCGTTCGCGACGTACGCGAGTGCCAGTGCCGCAGACCCCATGGATCGCGGCACGCGGATCGCCCGGCGAAGGTTCCGCGACCGCGACGTCGCGGTTCGGCCGGCCAGGGAGAGCGAGACCACGAAGTCGCTCAGTCGCTCCTTGTCCGACGCGTGGACCTGGTGTCGGTTCAGCGTTGCGGGGCCATCGATGGCCGCCGCGAAAGACTCGTGGCGGGTTGGGTCGTGCACCACGCCCACGACCGGAAGGCCGTCGACGACGAGCGCCACGGATACGCAGAACATCGGGATCCCGTTGGCGTAGTTGACGGTGCCGTCGAGTGGGTCCACGACCCACACGCGGCCGATCCCCGACGAGGCCGCCTGGCCCGCTGCCGCAGCGTGCTCGCCGGTTTCCTCGGCCAGCAGCGCGTCACCCGGGAAGGCGGCTCGCAGCCCATCGAGGATCAGCGCCTCGGACAGGTGGTCCACCTCGGTCACGACATCGCGAGCCGACTTGTAGTCGATCTGCTCGACCCGTTCGTAGCGTTCCATCTGCAGCTCGCCGGCCCGCACGGAAAGATCCAGGGCCACAGCAAGTTCAGCCGCGTATCGGGGTGTCGGGTCCCCGCTCACGGGGACTGGCAATCGACGCCGAGCTCGGTCACCACGGTCCCGAAGACGGACACCGGCGCCGAGAATTCGATCGTCTGACCAGCCGGGACGTTAGGCGTCTGGAGGAGTTGGCCCGGCCCGCCAACCGGGCGGGAAGCCTCAACGACGCGGCAGGTGGTGGCCGAGGCACTCGTGCCCTTATTGGTCACGGCGACCGTAACCTCGAGGCCCGCGGGCGCGATGGCAACGTCGATCACCTCGCCGGTGAATGGACCGATGCCACCGAGCGCCAGCCGCCCGACCACCGCAAGGAACAATACGAAGAACACGATGCCCCCGGCCGCCAGGGCATGAACCTGGGTCGTGGCCGGCTGCTTCAGCCCGAGCGGGTTGCACTCCTCGCACAAGGAGTCGTGGATGGATATGGGACGGCCACAGCGAACGCAACCGTGCGTCAG
>JBDTOF010000423.1:0-3311 GCA_039933375.1 Chloroflexota bacterium | reverse complement strand
GGCGGCCAGCCTCCCATCCCGGGATGGACGTCAGCCGTCCCGCGTCAGGCCCTCCGCTTCGCGGTCGGTGAGCCCGATGAGCCACGAGTAGAGTTCGGTGCGGGCAGCCGAAGGATCGTCGACACCCACGTGGCCGAGGGCATTGGGCGAGGTCACGAGGAATGCGTTCGGGATCATTCGGGCGAGCCAAGCTGCCTGGTTCGGCGGCGTGATGGTGTCGTTCGGGTTCGACCAGATCCACGTCGGCGCTGTGATGTCCCGGACGTCGAATCCCCAAGGCCTGGCCCATGCGAGCTCGTCGTCGACCCATCCGCCCACGCCGTGCCGTGTCTGCTCGAGGGTGATCGCTCCGGCCGGGTCGTCCGGAGACGCCGCCGCACGCATGTCCGCATCCTCCTGCGCGAGCAGCGGCGTGAGGGCCGCTTCACCGGCCATCACCGCGGCCACGAACGTGCCCATGTCCGGGTTCTGACCTCTGGTCCACTCGGCCAGGCCGAGATGCTCCAGCGGCGCGATCGCGCCGTAACAGGCGATGCGCGACAGTCGATTCGCGAGCCGGGCACCGACCGCGAGGGCGTGCGGTGCGCCGCCCGAGTACCCGACGACCGCGAATTCTGCAAGGCCGAGGGCGTCGGCAACGGCCTGGACGTCGGGCACGCAATCGACTACCTGCCGGCCGGGCTTGCGGGGCGATTGGCCACATCCAGGACGGTCATAGGAGATCAGGCGGCCCCCAAGCGTCGCGACCTGATCGGGCCGTCCCATGGACAGCCGACAGCCGGGGCTCTGGTGAAGGAAGAGGACAGGGTAGCCGTCGGCGGGCCCGAAGTCGGCAACGCAGATAAGGGATCCGCTCGAAGACCTGACGGTGTGTGTCGTCGGCTCAGGCATCTGTGCAGTATTCCAGACTCGCCGATCATGGGGCCATTTGAGACTGGCCGGCCGGACGGCATGCCACTATGGCGCGCAGACCATCAGCCGGTTCTGTACCAGGCGAGCGAGTCCGCCGCTTTGCTTTCCGAGCCCCGAATCCGTCCGGGGGCGCTCCGGCAGCGCAGAAGGCTGGAAGAACGGCCGCGCTGGCGGCGTCCACTCGTAACCTCTGGAGCCAAAATCCATTGCTCTGGCTCGATCCCCAAGCGAACTGGACGACCTTATCCGCCTTCTCTGGGATCCGGACAGAAGCGTAGGCTCACGTTCCTCGCCGCGACCAGAACCCCCCGCCGGAGGGCAGAGGAGCCGGGTCAGCCGGCCTCGAGGTACCAGTCGAGGACGCTGGGTTGCTGGTGGGTGCCCGAGTCCGTCCTCTCGTCGTCGCGACGGACCGAGGGTCACTCCAGTGGCATGTCCGAGAGGACGTACGAGTACGACAGCCCCGCGGCTCGGTGGGAACCGATGGCCGCCTCGGCCGCCTCGTAGTCCGGGTCGTTTGCTGCGTGGGCGAGGGCGAATCGCCGCTCGATATCACCGCTGTCCTCGTACTCCGCCTCGAGGAAGACCTCGTTGCCGGTGCCAAAGCCCGAAGAGAAGTAACGGAACGCGGGTAGGCCCAACTTGACGGCGGCGTCGTTCCACGCCTTGCAGGCAGCCTTGTAGTCGTGGTAGTGGCCGTCCTTGACAACCTCGCGGACCATGAACCGGACCATGGAGCACCCCTCCTTGCGGACCGACGGTTCTGGGACGCTGCTCGTGCTGGAGGCGCCTGAATGGTCCATCCAGCCGTAGGAGCCAAGTATGCCTGCCGCCGAGATGGCGCAATAGGGCTTTATCCACAAGGTGCCCCGTCGCTAGCCCCGAAATGTCCGCCGCACCCTCGAGATCCAGAGGAACGACGGCCTGATCTTCGCACTGAGCGTCGATGTCGGAGTCACAGATTGACAGGTAGACCCTCGCAACGCCAGTAGACCGCAGTGGCCTGTCATGGCAACATGGCGTGAGCGCCCGCGAAGCCGGCGCACGAATCAGGAGGCGTCCCATGCCGACCTACTTGGATATTCACGATCTCCCCGGCGTAAAGGCCGCCGACGTGGCCGTGGCTCATGAGGCCGACGTCCGTGTCCAAGGCAAGCACGGCGTGAACTACAAGCACTATTGGGTGGACGAAGCTGCCGGCAAGGTGTTCTGCCTCGTTGACGCGCCAGACCGCGAGACAGCGACTCTTGTGCACCGCGAAGCCCATGGCCTCGAAGCCCATACGCTGCACGAGGTCGAACAAGGGGCGTAGCAGGCCCGTTCGCGCGGCGCGGCTACTACGTGGGCTGGTCCCGCGGCAGGGAGCGCGACAGGAACACGAGTCCAACGACCGCAGCCACGACCGACGCGGCGAGGATGCCGAGTTTCGCCTCGTCGAGCGCGGGTCCCGGACCGAACGCCAGTCCGGCGATGAACAGTGACATCGTGAACCCGATACCGGCCAGCAGAGCCACCCCGATCATCCCCATCCAGGTCGCGCCATCGGGCAGGTCGGTGAGTCCGCTCCGGACCGCGAGGGACGCGAAGAGGAGGATGCCGACCGGCTTGCCCACGATCAGCCCCAGCAACACGCCAACTGACACCGCCCCGGTGATCGAGACATCGCCGCCAGCGATGGCGACGCCCGCGTTGAAGAACGCGAAGATCGGCATGATCACGAAGGCGACGATCGGGGTCAGCGCATGCTCCATCGAGTGCAGCGGGCTGTGCGCACGGTCGAGGACACCCTCCAGGCGCTCAATCGCAACCTCCACCTCCTCGAAGCCGTCGGCCTGCTGCCCGAGAACCGGTTGCAGCTCTTCCTGGAGCTCGTCGCTCGTGAGCGTGTGGCGAAGGGGTACCGTCACGGCCATGAGGACACCAGCCACGGTGGCGTGGACCCCGGACTTGAGCATGAAGTACCACATGACTGCGCCGATGAGGGCGTAGCCGAGCGGCCGCGCGGCACCGTAGCGCCCGTAGGCCAACGCACCGGCCCATGCCGCACCAGCGAGCAGGAGCGAGAGGACGTCGAGCTGGTCCGTGTAGAAGACGGCAATCACGAGAACTGCCCCCAGGTCATCCACGATCGCGAGGGCAAGCAGGAAGATCTTCAGCGGCAGTCCGACCCGGGACCCGAGCAGAGCGAGAATGCCGAGCGCGAAGGCGATGTCAGTCGCCATCGGGATCCCCCAGCCGCGAGCGGCCGGCGACCCGGCATTCAGCACGAGGAAGATCAGCGCTGGCACGACCATGCCTCCGAGGGCGCCCGCAATGGGCAGGGTGGCGCTCCGTCGGCTCTTGAGTTCGCCCACGAGAAGTTCGCGTTTGATCTCCAGACCCACGACGAAGAAGAACAC
>JBDTOF010000422.1:0-2322 GCA_039933375.1 Chloroflexota bacterium | reverse complement strand
GCCACTGATCCGATGCCGGGCCCGCGGATCGCGCCAACCTTGGCGGCCGGACTGGACACGACCGGCAGCAGCGTGCCGCGGATTGACGAGCGAGGACGACCGTCTCCGGCGACCTCGGTCCCCAGGATCCGCACTTCGAGCGCGGCCGGGGAGTCGCCGAAACCGATCGTGGGTTCCGGTGCGATCTGGTCCGTGTAGTCCTTGGCACCGCCCGAGCGACGGTCGGCCCACATGTAGCGATCCTCGTGGACCGGGGCAAGAGGATCCAGGATCGCAGCCGAGGCTCCCACATAGAACGCATTCGGCCGCGTGCCCTGTTCGGGCCTTCGCACCGTCGTCGGCTTCGAGGCCAGGATCTGGGCGGCGCGGCTGGCGGGATTCTCGATGTCACCGAAGATCAGCGACTCGGTCGGACAGACGACCACGCACGCCGGCAGGAGGCCCTGGTCCACCCGGTGGGAGCAGAAGTTGCACTTCTCGGCGACATGCTTTTCGGGATCGATGTAGATGGCGTCATACGGACAGGCCTGGATGCAGGCCTTGCAGCCGATGCACCGGTTCGTGTCGAAGTCGACGATGCCGTCCGGTCGCTGGAACATTGCGGTCGTCGGGCAGACCTCGACGCACGGCGCGTCCTCGCAGTGGTTGCACCGGAGGACGGCGATGTCCCGCTTGGTGTCCGGGAAGCTGCCCCGCTCGATGTACTTGACCCACGTCCGGTTGACACCGAGGGGAACGTCGTTCTCCGCCTTGCACGCCGTCGTGCAGGCGTGGCAGCCGATGCATGACGTCTGGTCGATGACCCAGGCGAAATTCGTCACGGAGGGACGGTCCTCTGGCAGCACCATCGTTGACACGGCGGATGTGCCGGGAGTATATAGGGACATCGCGATACCGCAACCCACGGTGGCGTCGAATCCGGACGGCGCCAGGCACCAGTCGGCAGTCGCGGCGAGGAGAGTCAGATGGCCGACGCACCCGCCCACGATCAGGTCCTTGACGCCAAAGGGCTGCTCTGCCCGATGCCCATCGTCAAGCTCGCCAAGCTCATGAAGATCACAGAGGCCGATCAGGTGATCCTGCTCGAGGCGACCGATCCGGGCGCCGTTCCTGACGTCGCCGCGTGGAGCAAGAACACCAAGAACCCGGTGATCCACCAGGAAACCGAGGGCAAGGTGATGCGCTTCTGGATCCAGAAGGCCTGATCGGCAGCCCGCAGGACGAAGCGAGGGACTGACATGTCGAGCATCCTCTACGTCCACACCGGCGGAGTGAACACGCCCGAGCGAAGTGCCACGCCGATCTATCTGGCCACGACCGCCGCAGCGATGGATGTCGAGGTCGGCATCTACTTCACGGTCAATGGCCCGACCTTGCTCAAGAAGGGCGTTCCGGAAACGCTGATCGTTCCCAAGTACGACGGGAATGGCGCCCCGCTCCGGCGCTTCATCGACCAGGCCCTGGACATGGGCGTCAAGTTCTACGTCTGCCAGCCGTCGCTGGATCTGCACGGCCTGACCAAGGACGATCTCATCGACGGCGTCGAGATGATCGGTGGCGCGGCTTTCAACGATATGGCCCTCGAGGCCGACCAGGTGATCTGCTTCTGATGGCGGACTGAGCCCGTGGTCCTCAAGGCACGCTACGACGATGTCCCGATCGAAGAGAAACAGCGCCTGTTCGACGAGGTCAAGGCGGACGATCGGTTCGAGAGCTACCTGTACGGCTGCTACGAATGCGGGATTTGTGTGGCCGCCTGCCCGTCGGCGCGCTTCTATGACTTCTCCCCGCGCAAGATCGCCCAGGCGGCGTCTCGCCAGGACCTCCCGATGTTCTACGAGCAGCTCAACGACGACATCTGGAACTGCTCGCAGTGCTTCTCCTGCACGCGCTGCCCCCGCGGAAACAACCCCGGTGGCCTCATCACGATCATGCGCGAGGTGTCCATCAACAACGGGCTGACGTCCGCCAAGAACGCCCTCGAGGGCTACGGGCGGGTCGTCTACAAGATCATGTCCACCGGCACGCAGGTTTCCCCGGACATGCTCCAGCCCAACGCATTCCCGGACTGGGGTCCCCACGTCCAGGAGATCTCGGACAACCTGGCCCTGTGGCGCCGGGCGCTGCCGCCGGACACGATGCATACGACCTCGACCGCCTGGTACGTGGACGACAAGACGCTGACCGAGCTGTACCTGATCTGGCACATGACCGGGGTGCTCGACATGATCAAGGGCGTCGATGCGGGTCTCCACATGATCCTCAACGACGTCATGGAAGACCTGCTCGAAGACGCCGGCTATGTTGCCGACTAGGAGTCCC
>JBDTOF010000421.1:0-10905 GCA_039933375.1 Chloroflexota bacterium | reverse complement strand
GCTTCATCGCGAGCCAGCAGATCGACCTCCACGACCGCGCCGCGATGGCCGATCTTCATCTGCCCGAGAGCCTCCAGACCCTGATCCTCAGCCGGATGGACACCATCGCCGAGGATGCCCGACGGTCCATGAAGGTCGCCAGTGTGATCGGGCGCGTCTTCGAGGCGCCGATGCTGCCCGGGGCCTACCCCGAACTCGGGACCCTGGATGACGTGCTCGGCCACCTCGAGACCCTGCGGACCGCCGACCTCGTGCGCCTGGACCGGCTGGCCGACCTTGCCTTCCTCTTCAAGCACGCGGTGACCCAAGAGGTCGCCTACGACAGCATGCCGTTCTCCGTTCGCGCGAACCTCCACGGCCGCGTCGGCGCCTACATCGAGGCGCGCGATCCGGACGACATCGATCGCCATCTCGACCTGCTCGCTCACCACTACGGGCTGAGCGACGACCACGCGAAGAAGGTTGAGTATCTCGGTCGCGCTGCCGAAGCAGCCCGCGGCACCTTCGCAAACGCGGCGGCCATTGGCTACTACGAGCGGCTCATCCCGCTCCTTGATGGGAGCGAGCGGGCTGCCGCCACGCTCCGCCTTGCAAGGGTCCTGCAGACAGCCGGCCAGCTCCCGAAATCCGAGTCGGTCGCGCTCGAGGCCCGTGGATTGGCCGTTGATCTCGGAGACACTCGGCAGGAGGCATGGGCCGAAGCATCGCTGGCCGAAACGGCCAAGCGGCGGAACCTGTACGACGAAGCCTGGGAGCGACTCGGGCGGGCGAATGAGCTCTTCGCCAGGCTGGACGAACCATCCGGCATCGCGGATATGCTCCATCTCGCTGGCGTCATCGCCGAATTCCGTGGCGAATACGACAATGCTCGGGCGCGCTACGACCAGGCTCGAGAAGCCCGGATGGAGATCGGTGATCTTGCTGGTGCAGCAACGAGCGAGGGGAACCTCGCGATCATGGCCGAGTTCACTGGCGATTATCGAGGCGCACTGGAAATCAACGATCGAGCCCTCGAGCTCCGGCGGTCGATCAATGACCGCCGGGGCATCGCGATCGGCGAGATGAACGCCGGTTACTTCCGACGCCTGGTCGGGGAACTTCAGGATGCCAGCGCCCATCTCGAAACAGCGCTCGCCGTCTCCCGTGAGATCGGCGATCCGGCGATGGTGGGCCATGCTCAAAGCACGCTGGCGGGCGTCTACCTCGCGATGCAGGACTATCCCGCAGCCGCGGCTCAGTTTTCCAATGCCCTGGAGCGACAAGGGGAACTGAATGATCTGCGAGCGATGTCCATGACCCTTGAGGATGTCGCAGTCCTCGGCGCGAGGGCGTTCGGCGGGACCGATCCCTTCGAGTTGTTCGGCGGGACCGATGCCCTCCGTGCGGAGATTGGCGCGCCCAGACCTCCGACCCTTGAAGTCGAACTCACGGACCACCTGGCGGATGCGCGGGCGACTCTCGGAGACGAGGCGACCGATGCCGCGATCTCGCGAGGGCGAGCCTGGACCGCAGCTCAGACCGTGAGTGCCGGGGTGGCCATCCTGGAACGGCTCAAGCCTGTTCGTTGATCGCCTGGCTGGTGCATTGAGGCACCGCGAAGCGTGCATTTGGTGGATTGATTCCGCGCCAGATGGCCTATACGCTTAGGGAGCTCGTGCGCCCCGAAGATCCCCCCGACGCGAGCTAGGAGGAACCTGAGCGTGTCAGTGCCCGCACGCGAGGTCCCGGCGTCCCCCCGCCGTGTCTCGCTTCCCGCGATTCAACTTCGCCCTGCCACGCGAAAGAGAGGCGGATCGCTCCTCCTGGTCGGCGCGCTCATCTCGCAACTGACCATCCTCGCGGTGCCGCTGGCGGTGCCAGCACCAGTTTTGGCCGTGGCACCCCCTGCGGTGACCGTCAGGGCGGCGACCCCCTGGGTAGGCAGCGTGGGTCCGGGCACGACAACGGTGGCTCACGACGGCACAGGGGGCCTGGCGCAGTTCCAGTACGACGACAACCCGGCTGGATTTTCAACTGCGAATTGGTTCTTCCACACGACGGCGGCATCCTCGGGGCAGATGCTTCTCGCCTGGAAGTACACGGGTTTCCACGCCTACTTTCAGGTGACGGTTGGGTTGAAAGCCTATGTAACCCACACGGTGGGCTTCGTCGAGACAACGACGGAGACGTCGCTGGTAGCCGACGGACCGGTAAATTGCTGTACCCCACCGTCCGCCGGCTTCTCGTACTCGGGAACGACGACGCTCACAGTCTCTGCCGACGATGTGGTCGGATTCCACATGAGCGGCAGCAACGGCGACTCCAACAATGTCCTAAACGGCACGCTCTCGGTCGGCACCGAAACCGTCGATAACGGCAGTTTCGATGTGCCTTCCTCGACCGTTGCGCCCACCATCTACAACAACGCTTCCACCGCGATCAATGGCTGGACGGTGGGCACGGGATCGGACGCGTCGGTCACCGCAAACTCCGGTAGTGTCGATGTTACCGGCACGGGCTTCAACGCCGCACCTTCTGGCGCCCCGGTGATCTGGAACGCGGACACGGGTTCCCAGATGCTCGATCTGGACGGATCCAGCCCTGGTTCGATCTCCCAGACGATCGCCACGGTTCCCTCCCAGCAGTATCAGCTGACATTCCGATACGCCGCGAACACCTATGCCGATAACATCCCCACGTCCGGCCCATGCGAGCTCAAACGCTGCATGGACGTGTTCTTCGCAGACACGCTCGTTGGCACGGTCAGCCCAACGGTCGATACGACTGGCCTCCAATGGCAGACGGGTACGTTCCTCGTAACCGCTCCTGCAACCTCGAGCGTGCTCAGCTTTGTATCGAAAGATTCCGTATCGGCGGCCAATTACGCGCCAGGGGCTACAAACCGTGGTTGGTCCGGCGTTGTGCTCGACACCGTGTCCGTCGTCCCGATCCTCACGACGGGCGTGGCGACCGACTTCTCGTTCGGCATCCCCACTCCGACAGCGCTGACAGTCAACCCAGGGGCCAGCGGCAGCAGCTCAGTGGGTGTAACCGGCGTCGGCGGCTCAGGCACGATCGGCCTCGCCGCGTCGATCTTCCCGACCGGCCAGGGCGTTTCCGTTTCGCTCGGGTCCGCCAGCGTCGCGACCGGCTCCCCGGCCACGGTCAACATCACTGTTCCCGCCGATGCCGTCCCTGGTGCGTACTCGGTTACCCTCACCGGGACTCTCGCGGAGATCACCCATTCCGTCTACATCCCGGTCACGGTCACGCCGCCGTCCGACATTCCACTGCTCTTCCAGGCAGTCCCGCTGAGCGGCGCGACGGTCGTCGAGGATCCGGGGGCGGCCAATCAGATCTTCATCAGCGGACTCGTCCGAGGTGCGTCCCCGACGTACAGCATGGAGCTCCTGACCTCCTCGACATGCTCAGGCGGCGTCCTCGGCTCGCCGGTCGTCCTCGCGACGCGGACCCTCACGACCACGGACGGGCTGTCCAACTTCGGGGGACCGATCAGCATCACGACGGGCCAGTTGCAGCGGTATGTCGCCGCGCGCGTCGGGTCATCCATCGGTGCCTGCCTTGTAGCGTCTCCTCCCAACGACCAATGGCCGTATGCCCTGAACATCAGCGGCCGGACAACCGCGGGCACGCCGACTACGGGTTATGTCGATCAGCCCGGCCGCGTGCGCTGGTACCGCTTCGACGTGACTCCGGGCTCGTCGGTCCACCTCTCGCTGACCAACCTTCCGGCTGACTATGACCTCTACCTGTTCAAGGACATCAGCCAGGCCTACACGTCGCTGACCGGCACGGCGAGCCTAACCAAGCTCAGCGCCGAGTTCGCGGGTGGAGCCTTCACGGGCGGCGGTGCGTTCACCGGCGGTGGCGCATTCACCGGCGGCGGTGCGTTCACCGGCGGTGGCGCCTTCACGGGTGGTGGCGCATTCACGGGTGGTGGCGCCTTCACGGGTGGTGGCGCCTTCACGGGTGGCGGTGCATACACCGGCGGCGGTGCCTTCACGGGTGGTGGTGCCTTCACGGGTGGAGGCGCGTACACCGGCGGCGGTGCCTTCACGGGTGGCGGTGCATACACCGGCGGCGGTGCCTTCACGGGTGGTGGTGCCTTCACCGGCGGCGGTGCATACACGGGTGGTGGTGCCTACACCGGCGGCGGCGCGTTCACCGGCGGCGGCGCGTTCACCGGCGGCAACGCCCCGATGGACCCGGCCGCCTTCTCGAACGCGGTGATCCGCAGCTGGATCAACGCTTCTGCGGCGACCGGCACGGCCGACGAGACCCTCGACGCCAACACCTGGACCAATACCGGTTCCTTCTATGTGGGGATCGCCGGCAAGGGCACCGACGCAAGCCTCGAACCGTTCACCCTGTCAGTCACGATCAACAACAACACCTGCGGCGGCGTGGTCTCCGGACCACCTTGGCCGACGGGCAGCACGCTGGCCCCAGACGGCTTCGCGGCGCCAGTGACCCCGGCCCGTACCCTGGTCCTGTGGGACTCCTCGCGGATCGTCGGCGGAACGCCCACGGGCATCGCCGACCTGCGGACTCGCCTCGCAACCTTCGCTGGGAGAAGCGAGGTCGCCGGTCAGGTCGTCGACCTCGGGGATACCGCCTTCGTGGGTGCCAACGGCGTCCACCCGTCCACGCGGATCCAGGCCCTGAACGCGCAGGCCGACGCCCATGCGGCGTGCGTCTACGCGAAGAATCTCGTCGCCAATGGGATCAAGGACATCGTCAGTGCTTACCGCCAGGCCAACCCTGGTCTCCGGTACATCGTGCTGGCGGGCGGGGACGGCGTCATTCCGTTCTTCCGCTACCCGGACCAGAACGCGCTTGGGCCTGAGAGCGACTTCGTGCCGCCAGTCGGGCCGACGACGGCCTCGGAGGCCAGCCTGCGATCCGCATACGTCCTGGGCCAGGACGAGTACGGGTCTTCGACCAGCATCTCGCTGGGCGACTACCTCTTCCCGATCCCTGACCTCGCCGTGGGACGTCTCGTCGAGACGGCCTCCGACGCGGTCGTGATGCTGGACGCCTACCTCGGGACGACCTTGGGCGTCATCGCGACGCCAAAGAGTTCCGTCGTGACGGGATACGACTTCTTTACCGACTCCACGACGGCCATCAAGGCGTCCATCGAGCAGGGAACCGGCTTCGCCACCTCGACATTGGGGACCAGCAGCGACGGGATCATCGCGACGAACAACTTCGGTCACCCGGCGACAGACGGCACGGCCTGGACGGGCGCTCAGATGAAGACCGCCGTGACGGGCCAGCGCCATGACCTGATCTTCATGGGCGGCCACTTCAGCGCAAGCGCCGCGCTCGCCGCGGACTACGCGACGACGTTCACGACCTCCGACCTGGCGAACTCGTCCGTCAACCTGACGAACACCCTCGTAACGACGGGCGGATGCCACACCGGCTACAACGTGGTCGACGGCGACGCCATCGCCGGCGTCACCCAGCCCCTCGACTGGGCGCAGGCCTTCGCCAGGAAGGGTGCCACCCTCCTCGCCGGCACCGGCTACCAGTACGGTGACGACGAGCTGATCGACTACGGCGAGCGCATCTACACCGAATTCCAGCACCAGCTGCTTGTCGGCAGCGGGCCCGTCTCCGTCGGCGACGCGCTGACCCGCTCGAAGCAGATCTACCTGTCAACGACCCCGGACATCCGGATCATCCACGCCAAGACGATCCTCCAGGCGACGCTCTTCGGCCTGCCGATGCTCAGCGTCAACTTCGAGCACGGCCGCGACACGTCGACCGCGGCCGGGTCCGCGATCTCGCCGACCGGCGTGACTTCGGGCACTCCGGGCGCCTCACTCGGCCTCCAGTCGGCGGGCATCACCGTGAACTCTGGGTCCACGCAATCGGTCGACACCTCGAACGGCACCTACCTCAAGGGCGCCGACGGCGTCGCAGCCAACCAGGGCGCGCCGGTGCTTCCGCTGATCTCGAAGAACGTGAGCGTCTCCGGCACCGTCCTCCGCGGCGTCGGCTTCCGTGGCGGCGATTTCACTGACACGACCGGGGTCACGCCGCTGACGAGCGCCGTGGGATCGCTCAACTCCTCAGCCCATCCCGAGTTCAACTCGTCAGTCTTCGTGCCGGCACAGGTCTGGCAGGCGAACTACTTCGACGCGCTCGACCCTTCGGGCGGTTCGACGAACCTGCTCGTCATGCCGGTCCAGTACCGGAGTGACAGCACCGGGTCGACGGCGACGCAGCGGCGATTCGGCAACATCCAGGTCGATTTGTTCTACAGCAGCAACACGTCCTACGCCGCGACGGTTCCGGCCCCGGCGATCACCGGCCTGTCGGCCGTCGCGGTCGGCTCGGTCGTGACCTTCCAGGCAACGGTCTCCGGCCACCCGTCGGCCGGCATCCAGAAGGTCTGGGTGACCTATACAGGACTCGGAACCGGCAGCAGCGACTCGTGGACATCGCTCGACCTCACCCAGGATTCACCAACCTCCGCCCTCTGGCGCGGGACGTTGACTCTTCCGGGCGGCGCCTCGGTCGCGAACCTCCGGTTCATGGTCCAGGCCGTCAATGGTGTGGGCCTCGTCAGGCTCGACAACAACGTCGGCGGGTTCTACCGGGTGGTGGACGCCTCGACGTCGCTCCCCGCCCCGACGGCGACCATAGTTGACCTCGACAGTAGCCCGACGACTGCCACTTACGGCGGAACGGTCCACGTCGGAGCCACTCTGGCGGGAGCCTCCCCGCTCGGCGGGCAGTCCATCGCCTTTACACTCGCCGGGGTGACCCGAAGCGGGCTGACCAACGCAAGTGGACATGCGACTGCCGACATTCCGGTGTCGGCTGCTCCGGATGGCTACACCCTCTATGCCAACTACGCCGGCAGCGATACCATCGCATCCAGCGGCGATTCGCGGCCGCTCGACATCGTCCGACGCGAGACCACCCTGAGCATCACTGCGCCTTCCGGCGTCGTGCCGAACGGCGCCGACAGCGGCGTGATCGCGAGACTGCGAGACTCGTCGGGCGCGCCGATCCCATTCAAGATCGTGTCGTTCGTCCTGTCCGGGCCCTCGGCGCGGACTTCAGTCGCGCAGACCGGCCTCGACGGGAACGTCGCCCTCGGGACCCTCCCGATGGCCGGTGGGACCTACACGGTGACCGCCTGCTTCGACAAGCCGAGCGGGACTTCGTTCACCGCATGTCTCACGCCGAGCGCACCGGATTCCTTGTACGGAGCATCGGGCGCCACAACGACGGTCCAGGGGCTGGCCGGCCAGTCGATCACCTTCAATGCCCTGGCCGACAAGATCTATGGCGCCGCCGACTTCATCGTCACGGCGACGGCGACGTCCGGGCTCACGGTCGTGTTCTCGTCGACGACCACGGGCGTTTGCACGGTCTCCGGATCGTCGATCCACATCGTGACCGTTGGCATGTGCTCCATTCGAGCAAGCCAGCCGGGGGACGCCAGCTGGGATGCAGCGGCCACGGTGACCCGGACGTTCGCGGTGATCTACAACTTCACCGGCTTCTTCCAGCCGGTCGACGCCCTCCCGACCCTGAACAGCGTCAAGGCTGGCTCGGCCATTCCGGTCAAGTTCAGTCTGGCGGGCAACCAGGGCCTCGGCATCATGGCAGCCGGATATCCAGTCTCTACCACCATCTCGTGTGGCAGCACGGTGACGGACGTGATCGAGACAACCGTGACCGCAGGCTCCAGCAGCCTGTCATACGACTCGACGACGAACCAGTACAACTACGTCTGGAAGACGGACAAGGCGTGGGCGAATAGCTGTCGAACATTCACAGTGAAGTTCATCGACGGGACGATCCACCAAGCGAACTTCAAGTTCACCAAGTAGCGGCAACTAGTCGCACGCTCGAATTCCGGCCGCCGGCGGCGAGAGCCCCGGCGGCCGTTCGATTGCTCCGGGTCGTGGCGCCGCTCGCCCTACCGGATCCCGGCAAGCTCCTGGAGCGAGTGCCAGTAGGCGAGGCGATCGTCCTGCGTGGCGCGGATCTCGGGCGTTCCGGCGGGGTCCTTGCTGAAGTGCTGGCGGAAGCGGCCCTCGGTCCGGGCAAAGGCGAGGAAGTCGACGGGCGTTCCGTCGGGTGACTTGGCCCAGTCCTCCTTGAGGGCCGGGTTGCCCTGCAGGGAGAGGCGCTCGGCCATCGACTCGCCGCGACGCGGGTCGTAGGTGAACAGCGGGAAGGCTCGCGAGTCGGCGGCCAGTTTCGCCTGCCGCGTTGACGCGTCGTCTCCGATTCCGTGCTCGGGCTGGCAGGGCGTATAGGCCACGATCACGGCCGGACCGGGATACTCGTTGGCCTCGATGATCGAGCGGTAGAAGTGGTTGATGTGGGCCGGCGTGGTCTGTGCCACGTACACCTCGCCGTGGGCCATCAGGATCCTGGCCAGCTCCTTGCGCCGCTCGGGCCGCCCATGGAGGGCGGTCCCGTAGGCGGACATCTTGGTCACCTGGCCGCCGAAGGATGCTGTTGACGCCTGGCCACCGGTGTTCGAGTAGACCTGCGTGTCGAGGACGAGGACCTTGATGTCGGAGCCCGAGGCCACCATCCGGGACAGGCTCTGGAAGCCGATGTCATACATCGCCCCGTCGCCGCCCAGGACCCACAGGCGCCGATCCTCGTGCCCGCCCGCGTCCCAGCGCGCCCGGACGCCGAGCGCAACCGCGGGAGCATTCTCGAACAACGAGTTGGTCCACGGCACGCGGTATGGGTTGAATGGATAGGTACTGCCGTAGACGGTGTTGCAGCCGGTCGCGGCCACGATCCCCATCGACTCGGGCCCGTGGAGCTGGCGCGTCGCCGCCACGAGCATGCGGATGGCCGTGGCTTCACCGCAGCCGGCGCAAGAGCCCGCGCCGCCCACATAACCGATGGCGTGCTCGCCGAGCATCAGGTCGGCGAGGGCCTTGTCGTTGCGGTATTCCGGCGGGGTCATCGGAAGCGAGCGGAAGAAGCTGATATCGCGTTCGTACCGATCCAGGGTTGACTCGCCGTTGGGGGCTTCCTCAGCGACCTTGTCGATCATGATCAGGGCGTTATGCCCGAGCGCGGCACAGACCTCCACGCACTCAGCGCAACCCTTGCAGTGGACGGGGTCCACGAAGATCCCGAACTGACCGCGGTCGATGCCGCGACGTGCCGGAACCTCGCCGTATTTCTGCGTGGCGGCGAAGTGTGACGCCGCGGTACGGGTGGCCAGCGTCGTATCGGGCCGGTCGGCGGCGAAGGCCGAGATCCGCCCGTCGAGCTGTGGCTCCGGGACCACGACCCCGAGGATTGCCGTGTCCGGGCAGGCGTTGACGCAGGCCATGCAGCCCACACACTTCTCGGCCAGCAGGTCCGGAATGCGCGGCGCGAGACGGGAGAAGTCGCGGACTGCCGACGTTGCCGGCGGAATGATGCTGCGGGCCAGGCCAACGTCGGCGGGCAGCTCCCGATCGGCGATGCCGCGGCGGTACGCCGGAACCACGCTCCGCCCGAACTCCTCGACGTAGGCGTCGATATCCAGTAACGGCGGCGCGATCGTCGCCAGGCGGTCCAGCTGCAGCTCCTTGAGCTCACCGGCGTCCTTCAGGAACGGGCTGTCGTCCGGGTGTGGGTCGTGCTTCGCGGGTACCTGCGCCGTGACCGCTCGCTCGGTCGTCGGGGTCTCAGACATCGGAACCGTCCGCCGGGAGGGCTTCGAGCTCTTCGGTGATGGCGTGGATCAGGTCCGTCGTGGACAGGACGCCGATCGGGATGGTCGGGTCGTCGTCATCGACCACCACCAGGCGATGAATGCGGTGCCGCTCCATCTTTCGAGCCGCATCGTCGAGGCTCATCGAGCAGTGCACCGTAATGGCGGGGCTGGTCATGAGGTGGCGGACGGCGAGGCCCGGCCAGTTCGACCAGAGGTATTCGGTGGCCCGAGCCCGGGTCAGGTCGGTCTGGGATAGAACGCCCACCAGGGCCCCCACGGAATCGACCACAGGTAGCCCGTGAACGTGACGGTGGTCCATCAACGCGGCCGCCTCGGTCAAGGTGGCGTCGGCGCGAATGACGATGGGTTCGAGCGCCATACGGTCGCCAACGGTTGCGGTCTTCGTCGATTGAGTCATCGGGTGGTTCCCTCCAGGACGCGCTCGGCGGACGTGTCATCTCCAGAGCGAATGGCGCCAACGGCGGCGGTGACGTCGATCAGGCCGTCGTAGGCCTCGGTGATGACTTCGAGATTGGCATCCACCACGGACCCGCCGCGCTTCCCGAAGAAGCGGCCCAGGCGATCGCGGACGGCGCTGAGCAGCTCGTCCCGATCGAGACCCGCCCGCTTCGCGAACGGCGAGACGCGCAGGAAGACGCCGACCAGTGCGACGCCCTGCATCCGGACCTCGAGGTCAGCTCGTGGCGCGTGGCGGCTGGCGATCTCGGCGGTGTCGAGCGCGGTGACGCGGATGTCCCGGGCGAGGATCTCCGCGCGGAATGACGCCGGGATGGACGCCCAGATGGCATCGGGGTCACTCATCGGCGACTGGATGAATACGTCGCCCCCGTCGCTGAGGCCAGCCAGTGGGTCGCCGAGGCTGAATGCCGACACGCCGTGGAGCGGCACGAACTCGACCCGTTCGAGTTCGGAATGGAGCCGGATCGGTGCATCAGCGATGGTCAGGTAATACGTCGTCGGGAGGCCCTTCTTCTCGGATCCATAACGCGGATACGCCTGGACCTGCTTGCCGAACAACTCACCCGCGAGCGTGGCAACGAGCTTGTTGGTGGTCACGCTGCCGAACCCGCCGATGGAGTGGCCGCGCAGGCTGTACGCCCCTTCGGGCCGCAGGTCCACCGGGACCGCTTCGAGGGCCAGCGGGTGACGAATGCCGACGACGAGGTGCCGCTGCTGGGGCT
>JBDTOF010000420.1:0-1806 GCA_039933375.1 Chloroflexota bacterium | reverse complement strand
GCTCCATCGGGACGTAAATCTCCCAGCCGAGCTCGCCGACGTAGCTGATGCGCGACGCCAGGGTCCGGACACCATCGATGTCCACCGTTTTGCTGCTCAAGAACGGGAACGCGGCATGACTGATATCGGCGTCGGTGACCGCGGCTAGGATGTCGCGGGCTCGCGGACCCCACAGGCCGAAGGTCGTGAGGCTGCTGGTGGCATCGAACAGCTGGGCCGAACCATCGGTCAGCAGGCCGTCGACGAAGATCTTCTTGTCCCGCATACCCATGCCGCCGCCGGTCACGACCCGGAAGTGCTCGTGGGTCAGCCGCATGATCGTCAGGTCGGCGAGGATCCCGCCGGCCTTGTTGAGGAGCGGCGTGTAGACCGTTCGGCCGGGCTTGACATCCACCTTGTTCACGGACAGGCGCTCAAGCGCGGCAAGTGCGCCGGGCCCGGTGATGTCGAAGATCGCGAACGCGGACAGGTCAACCAGGCCCGCTCGATCGCGCATGGCCAGGTGCTCGGCGTTGATGATCGGGCTCCACCAGCGTGAGTCCCACTCGGCTGCACGAGGCATGACCCGATCGCCGTACTCGGCGAGGAGCGACTCGTTGGCCTTGAACCAGAAGGGCCGCTCCCAGCCTGCGGCCTCGAAGGCGACGGCCCCGTTCTCGGCGTGCCGGATCGAGGCGGGCGAGCGACGGATGGGCCGGTTGCTCTCCCACTGCTCCATCGGATGAACGATGCCGTAGGTCTTGTTGAAGCCCTCGGTCGTCCGGGCCCGGATGTGCTGCCAGGTCTTGTGGTGCTCGTAGAAGCGAGCGATGTCCGACCCGTGGGGATCGATCTCGGGCGTGCCGTGGGTCATCCACTCGGCCACCGTCCTGGCGATCCCGGGCGCCTCCTTGATCCAGATCGCAGCGACCACCCAGAGGTTCCTGACCTCGGGCGCCTCGCCGATGATCGGGTTCCCGTCCGGGGTCAGCGACAGCAGGCCGTTGATCTCCAGCTTCACGCCGACCTTCTCGTCTCCCACGATCGACGGGAAGAGCTCGAGGGCGTCCTCCAGCTGCGGCTCGAAGTCGTCCTGGGTGAACGGCAGCATCGTGGGCGACAGCGCCGACGCTTCGATGGACGGGATGTCGTCGGGGTCCATCAGGATCGCCCGGTGGGCATACGAGCCGACCTCGAAGCCGTTGCCGTGCTGCCGCTCGTACATGTTCGTATCCATGTCACGAACGATGGGGTAGTCCACCTCGGTCTTCGCGTTGGCGAACATCGGGACTGGTCCGATATCGATCATCTGGTGCACGGCCGGGGTCAGCGGAATGGACGCGCCGGCCATCTTCGCGATCCGCGGACTCCAGATGCCGCAGGCGATGACGACGTATTCCGTCTCGATGTCGCCCTGATCCGTCCGGACCCGGGTGACGCGGCCCTCCTCGGTATCCACGCCGATGACCTCGACGCCCGCCGCGATCGTCAGGGCGCCCATCTCCTGGGCGGCCTGGCGCATGAGCGTCCCGGCCTGGAGCGAGTCAACGACGCCGACTCCCGGGGTGTAGAAGCCGCCGAGGAGAATCGTCTCGTTGATGAACGGGACCATCTCCTTGATCTCGGCCGGAGTGAGCAGGCGCACGCCCTCGACACCCCACGACTTGGAGGACGCCATCCGGCGCTTCAGTTCCTCCATCCGCTCGGACGTGCGGGCAACCTCGATCCCACCGCACTCGTGATAGACGCCGAGCGCCCGGTACTGGAGGGCACTGTCCATCGTGAACGCGGCCATCTCCTTGGAGTGGTCGGTCAGGAAGATGAAGT
>JBDTOF010000419.1:0-8659 GCA_039933375.1 Chloroflexota bacterium | reverse complement strand
CGGCGGCCAGGATGATCGCGTCCGCGAAGCGGCCGTTCCGATCGCTCATCGGCGTTCCGATCGACCCGTGATCGAGCGGATCATGGTGCTCGGAGCGACCGGCGATCTGTCACGGCGCCACCTCTTGCCGGCGCTGGCGCATCTCGTCCAGGCGCGACTGCTCCCTACGCGACTGGAGCTCATCGGCGTGGGACGAGGTGCCATGTCGAACGCGGCGTTCCAGGACCTCGTGGCGGAATCGCTGGAAGCCGGTGCGTCGGCCGTGGCCAACGAGGCTCGCGAACGACTCATCGATGGCGCGCGGTACGTCGAGAGCGACCTCAGGGATCCGGCCTCGCTGGCGTCCGTGCTGGTCGGCGGTCCCCTCCTCGTCTACCTGGCGCTGCCGCCGTGGGCATTCGACAGCGCGCTCCGGTGCCTGCGCTCGGCTGGCCTCGATCGGGTGAGCCGGATCGTCATCGAGAAGCCGTTCGGGGAGGATGGCTCGTCCGCTCATGCCCTGAATGACCTCCTCACAACCATGGTCGATGCGGCGGACGTCTTCCGTGCCGACCATTTCCTGCACCACCGGACGACGCGGGACATCATGGACCTACGGTTCGCCGTCGACGACTACGAGCCGCTGTGGCACGGCGGCGAGGTCGAGCGGGTGGAGATCACCTGGGACGAGACGGCCGGCGTCGGCGATCGAGCGGACTATTACGACCGGACCGGCGCACTTCGGGACATGATCCAGAGCCATCTGCTCGAGTTGCTCGCGGTCGTCGCCATGGACCGCCCAGACGGGAACGTGCGCGATGCCCTTCGAGCGCAGCGCGTGACCGTCCTCCGCGCGATCGCTGCCCCTACGCCCGACCAGGTCCGCACCGCGACGGTCCGGGGGCGATACACGGCCGGGCGATCTCGCAACGTGCCGATCGGCGGCTACGCCGGGGAAGACGGCGTCGACCCGGGTCGCGCCACGGAGACGTTCGCTGCCGTCCGGCTGACCGTGGCGCGGCCGCGCTGGTCCGGCGTCCCGTTCGTGCTGCGGTCCGGCAAGGCCCTGGCCGGCGATCGGCGATCGATTGAGGTTCGCTTCCGACCGTCCGCCTCGCCACAGGCGTCCGGATCCCGACCCAGGCCTGCAGCGGTCCGCTTCCAGATGGCGCCCGATTCGACCCAGGTCGACTTCGACGACGGTCGCGGCTTCCGCGACATCGCGGAGCGGGTCGTCTCGGCGTTGGATCGCCTTCCCGCCTCTGCCCGCCTCATCTCTGCGGTCCTCGATGGCGACCAGACCTGGTTCCTGCGGGCCGATGAGCCGGAGGAATGCTGGCGGATCATCGAGCCCATCCTCGACGCTTGGGCCGATGGCGTCGCGCCCTTGGTTGAGTATCGTGCCGGCTCGGAGGGCCCGGCCGGCGAAACCACTTGACAGATGCGTCATGGTTCGAGCTTACGGCTCGTGATCGGCGAGCGCATGACGAGCGGTCGAAGCGACGTCGCCAGCACCACCGCGGCGACGATCGACTGGCCGGCGAGAAACCCGATGCCAACGCCCTCCAGTGCGAACGGCCGGATCAGCACCACGGTGAGCCCGAGGATCAGACCGGCCAGCGACGCCTGGAGCACGACGATTCGCCTTGGCCGCACCGTGACCCTGAGCAGGGCGATGAACAGCGTGTTGACGCTGTATGGGAGGATCGCGAGTACCAGCAACCGCAGCAGGCGGACGTCGCCTTCGTAGGTTGATCCGAACACGGACAGGATGATCGGGGCCGCGATCACCACGACCGCGCCGATAGGCACGAGGACGCGGAGCATGCCGATGAGCATCCGCCGGCCCTGCACGTGGAAGGTCGATGGGTCAGATGCCGTCTCGACCGTGAGCGACGAGATCATTTGCGGTGCAACGAGCTGGAGGGTGGAGGAGATCACCCAGACGATATAGAAGCGGCCGCCGGCGATCGCTCCCACCTCGTTGATAACGAGGACCGGCAGGAGCGCCACGTAGCTTAGAGCGAACAGCGAGCCAAGGTAGTCAGCCGCGGCCAGGCGCACGATCGTCGCCACCCGGACAATCGGGTCAGTGAATGGGCGCTCACGCATGTGGCGCGGGAAGAGCCAGCGGAACATGACCAGGTTGACGAGCCCAACAGCGGCGACCATCGGGAGCAGCCACGACACCGTAATCGCGTATCCGGGGACCAGGGCGAGCGCGGCGAACACAACCACGAGGCCTATCTTCGCCACGCCGAACAGGAGGTTCTCGATGGTCAGCGTACCGGTCGCCCGAAGGCCGATCAGGAGTCCGTCCTGGAGCTGGAAGATCGTCCATGCCATCGTGCCTGACACGAACAGCAGCGTGAGACCGAGGTTGTTCCGCAGCGCCGTGATCGGTCCATTCGAGGCCCAGTACTGGCTGCCGGCGAGGTACACGATCGCCGCGATGGCCGCGACGATAAGACAGGTGGCGTACGCGCCGATGGCCAGGCGGACCGTGCGCTGTCCAGCGATAGGCAGGAAGCGACTCAGCAACGGTCGCAGGTTGAGCATCGAGAGGCCGGCCAGGAAGGTCAGAGACGAGATCACCGCGGCATTGGCGCCTACCTCGCCCGGCGAGTAGAGGCGCGCCACCAGCACCCAGTAGACGAGCCCGAGGACCGAGGTGAGACCCGTGCTGAAGATCAGCGTGTAGGCGTTCCGGAAGAGTGGGTCGCGTAGGTGCTCCACGAGCTCGGCCACCTGTCCCGTGGCAACATGCCTCGCGTAGCTGCGGCGTCGATCGACTGCGGTCCTCATCGGCGACCCGCCTGGCGACATCTGGACGTTTGGAAACGTCGCCTCGCGGACGAGACGGCCGCGCCGGGCGATGCGCAGCCAGGATCGGGCGAGCTGATCAGCAACCGAGACATGGGTGCGATGGTACGGCCATCGTCGCAAGGCTGAAGGCATGGGGACGAACACCGAGCTGATAGCCGTGCGCCCCGACATCGACTCGCGGCCCCCTCCGTGTATAGTGGCGCGAGCAGGGACGAGGTCCCGATTCGTCGACCGTGGCGACTGACCCGCCGTCTCGCGCCTGGCGGCCGACCCCTCCTCCGATACTGACGAACGCGCGCTCCGCGCGCGCCTTCCTTCGCACACAGGGGACCTGTCCAATGCCTCTCGAACGCCGCACGTGGGTGGGTTGATGGCACGCGAAGAATCCATCGCCGTGGTCGGCTGCGGATACGTCGGCCTGGTGACTGCCGTCGGCCTCGCGGAGCAGGGATGTCGCGTCCGAGCCTATGACATCAGTCCGGTCCGCATCGCCGCGTGCCGGGCGCTCGATTTTCCGATCCTCGAGCCGGGCCTGAACGAAGCTGCGAAGGCGGCGAAGGACCGGCTGACCTTCCACGATGTCCGCGAGGAGCCGTGGTCGCGGGCAGCATTCACGTTCCTCGCCGTCCCGACCCCGCAGGGCGAGGCGGGCTATCCGAACCTGTCCTACCTGCGCGAGGCCCTGACCTGGATCGCGAGCGGCCCGGACCCGGTCACGACCGCGAGCGTCATCGTCATCCGGAGCACCGTGCCCCCGGGGACCGCCCAGTGGGCCAAGGCCGAGATCGAGCGGCTGGTTGGTGGCAAGGTGCTGGTCGCCTCGAACCCCGAGTTCCTTCAGGAAGGCAGCGCGCTCCACGACTTCCGCGAACCGTCTCGCATCCTGATCGGGACCGAGGATGCCGACGCCGCGGTTCGGCTCCGCAAGCTGATGGCCTTCACCGCAGCGCCGGTGATCGTCACGGACACGCGCACGGCCGAGTTGACCAAGTACGCGTCGAATGCGTTCCTCGCCATGCGTGTTTCATTCGCGAACGAGCTGTCGACGCTCGCCGAGCACGAAGGGGCGAACCCGCTCGTCATGCTCCAGACCGTCGGCATGGACCCACGAATCGGATCGCGGTATCTGCGTCCGGGAGTCGGGTACGGCGGGAGCTGCCTGCCCAAGGATGTCGCTGCCCTGATCAGCCTCGGGAATGCCGCCGACGCACCGATGGAGCTGATGCGGGCAACCCAGCAGGTTAATGAGCTCCAGCGTCGGCGCCTTATCCGGGCGCTGACCGATGGGCTGGATGGGCTGAGCGGCCGTCGCGTCGCCGTGCTCGGCCTGGCGTTCAAGCCGGAGACCAACGACGTGCGCGAGAGCCCCGGGCTCCGGATCGCCCGGGACCTACTGATCTCGGGCGTCGACGTGGTGGCCTGGGACGTCGCCGTGAGGCGCCACGACCTGCCTGCCGGCGACGCGCAGATGACGCTTGTCGCCGACCCATACGAAGCCCTCCGCGACGTCGATGCGGCAGTTCTGTGCACGGAGTGGCCGGAGGTCGCGGACCTGGACTTCGCGCGGGCCGCGGGCCTGATGCGAGGAACCCTCCTCGTCGACGGTCGCTACGCCTGGGACGCGGCCAGGGCGGCGGATGCTGGCCTGGAGCTCGTGCGGATCGGCACGATGGGCCGGCGGCGGTCGGCGCCGACGTCCGCCGTTCGAGTGTCGTGAGGCGGCGAGCATGACGGTCGTCGTCACCGGCGTCGCGGGGTTCATCGGATCGCACCTTGCACGTCGACTCCTTGACCAGCAGGTGCAGGACGTCGTCGGGATCGACTGTCTCACCGACTACTACGAGCCGTCCCTGAAGCGCTCGAACCTCTCCGGACTGCTAGGGGATCCCCGCTTCCGATTCGAGCAATTGGATCTGGCCCAGGACGGCGCCGACTTCGTGGCCGACGCGTCTTGCGTCTACCACTTGGCCGGTCAGCCGGGCGTGCGCATGAGCTGGGGCGACGGGTTCGCCAGCTACGTCCGTAACAACATCGTGGCCACGCATCGGCTCCTGGAGGCCATGCGTGAGTCGACCGGGCGACTCGTCTTCGCATCGTCGTCGTCGGTCTATGGCGATGCCGACCGATACCCGACCACGGAGGACTCGCTTCCGCAGCCGTCGTCTCCCTATGGCGTCACGAAGCTATGCTCGGAGCAGCTGGTCATGGCGTATGCACGGTCGGCCGGTCTGGACGCGCGCTGCGTGCGTTACTTCACGGTGTACGGGCCGCGGCAACGCCCGGACATGGCGTTCTCGCGGTTCATCGCGGCAGCCCAGCGGGGCGAGCCGGTCGAGATCTACGGCGATGGCCAACAGACGCGCGACTTCACCTATGTTTCCGACGCGGTCGACGCCACCGTCCGGGCGGGGTCGGTAACCGATGCCGGCAAGCGGATCTTCAACGTCGGCGGCGGATCGCGGGCCACCGTGCTCGACGTGCTCCGGATCCTCGGCGACATCCTCGGGAAACCGCTCGACGTTCGGCGGCTCCCGCCGCAACCTGGCGACGTGCGCGATACCGGAGCGGACCTCAGCCGGGCTCGGGACACCCTTGGTTGGAGCCCGCGCGTGACCCTCGCCAACGGACTTCGCGCCCAGGTCAAGGCGAGCGCCTGAGCGGCGCCCCGTCAGTTGCCCCGATCGGGGACTGCGAACACGCTGAATACCGCGCTCAGGCCGAGCTCCTCGAGCGGAATCTCCGTCACGACTCGCCGTGCCACCAGGTCGTAGCAGGCGAGGTGCGTCCCGGAATCCCGGCGAAAGCCGCGCAGGACCCAGCCGACGTTCTCACGGATCTTCGTCGGTCGGATGCGGGAGAACCCGACCCAGATCCTTGGGCCGTCGAACAGGATGCCGCGACACCAGCCGAGGCGCGTGTCGGCCGGATGGAAGGTCGTGAGATCCACGACCTCGTCCACCCGAAGAGTGGCGGTGTCGGCGATCGCGAGCTTCCCGTCTACCGTCGTGAAGTAGGCTCGTCCCTCGTGGACGACGCCGTCGTGCAGGCGCTCGAGCCCGACGTCGATCCGCCGCCCGGGATCCGTCAGCGAGATCGCGTCGCGCTGCTCGAAGCGGGTCGTCCACGGTTCCTCACCGATGTAGAAAACATGGTTTGGATGCGCCAGGTGCGGCTTGGTCGTCGGGATGCGCCGATAGTCGACGTCGCGTGAGAAACGGATCCAGGGATCCTCGCCGAGGACGTTCCACTCGTGGACCACCGCGCCGTCGAGGGTGACCTCGAGGACCATGTCGAGCCCGCTGTTCGCCACCAGCAGATTGCCGCCGGGCGTCGGTCGGACGTGGTGGAGATCGTTGAACATCGGCAGAGACAGGTAAGCGATCCGCTCGAGGCTCGGGGCGCGTATGACGAGGATCTCGGTCTGCGTGCAGAGGTACATCGTGCCGCCGACGAGGGTCCCGCTCTTGAACAGGATGGCCGGGCTGACCGGTGGGCAGACCTCAGGCGGTGACACGTACTCGAAAACGACCTTCGCTTCGCCCGAACGAGTGTCGACCTCGAGCACCAGGCCCTTCTGGTACTCGTACCAGTCCTGGCCAGCAGCGCTCATCGGTCGGAGCTCCCGTTGCTGGCCGCCGACGACGTACAGGCGCTCGGTCATGATGGCGCGGACCAGGCGAGGGCGGGCCGCCAGTCAGACTGAAGCAACTGAATCTCCTTCGACTATCGCACGCGATCGGCGCTTACCCTGCCCGATCGCGCTCCCCCAGGTCAGCCAACTCGGCCCGGAGCCGAGGTGCCTTATTGAGCGGTTCGCCCGAGACCGTATACCACCGGATGTCGATCGGTCGGAGCAAGCCGCAGGGACGGACACGGAGGATCCCTCGAGATCGGGCGAGACGACTGGACGTGCCCGGGACCCGAGGGATCCGGTGATCTCCCATGTGTAGTGCTACTGGGTCACTTGCCAGTAGTCGAATTGGAGCGTGGTCGCGTTGCTCGCGGTCTTGGAGTTGTAGCCACGAAGGCCGACGTTGCCGGCCAGCTGGAGGACGGTCGTCGAGTCGGACGCCACCGTGGACCAGGCGCTCGGCTCCGCCTGGCCGTCGGCCCAGGCCTTCGCCCGGATCGTGGTCGGGTTGACGCCCGTCACCTGGACCTTCAGCCAGATGAACGCATTCGCCGCATAGCTGAACCCTGCCGAGGTCTCGGTGCCGAACAACGTTTCCGCTCCGCCGACGACCCGGCTCGCCTGAAGCGAGACCGTGCGATCGGGGGCGAGGCGAAGCTTGACCTTGTAGCCGTCCCGCAGGTCACCGGTCTGCCGCGCAACGACGTAGGCATAGGTCCCTAGTCCGCCCGCCACACGGTCGACCTTCAGGCGAACTGTCGCCGTCGGCCCGAGCATGGCCACCGAAGCAAGGGTCGCGGCCCGCGTCGCCGAGGGAGCCAGCAGGATCGTTCCGGCGGAGCCGTTCACGTTGAAATCGGACGCCGCGCCGAGGAGGGTGTACGGGCCGCCGGTGCCCGCACTCCCCCATCCGCCAGAGACGGTCCGGGAGAATCCGTCCGACACCCCGGTCAAGGTACCGGGCTTCTGGGTCGGGGTGGGCGTCGGTGTTGGCGTCGGGGTCGGGGTCGGGGTCCCAGATGAACGCTCGTAGACGCCATCGTCGGGCACCGACGCCTGTGGAACGTACACACCGTCCAGGTCCAGGTTGATCCCGAGCGACAGCGTAGCGGTCGAGCCGGTATTGACGGCGGGGCTGGTCGAGGTCAGGTGGAAATCGCTGGCCCCCAGGTTCACGAACTTCGGATCGGCCTTCTTCGAGCTCGACGAGATCGGGAAGTAGACCTTGGGCGCACCGTCCGATTTCCAGTAGATGTTGTTGCTCTCGTCGAAACCGGCGTCGGCGTAGCCGACCCGGTCCTGCGCCCAGACGATGTTGTTCTTGAACGACAGGATTCCGCCAGTGCATCCATCGGTGCATTGCAGGCCATAGCTCGACGAGCCGCTCAGATAGACGGTGTTGTTGTAGAACTTGGTCCGGTAGACGGGGCCCCGGTTGTTCGTGGCCGATGCCCCGCGGGTCACCAGGAAGTTGGCGGCGGCGAGCGTTGAGGTGATCCGGTTGTAGGCGTAGGTGTTGTCCGAGCTTCCCGGCTTGCCAAGCTCCGTGAAATTGTTGTTCTGCTCGGCCGTGTTGTGATGGATCAGGTTGCGCTGACCTCCGTAGACTTCGACTGCCGCGCCATCGCGGCCGTAGAAGCGCGAGCACGCATCGCTGCCGTAGATGTCGTTGTAGCCGACCTCATTGTCGGTCCCCATCAGGCTGATCCCAACGGAACCCGCATCCGAGCTGAGACTCGGGTCCTTCATGTTGTTGTTGCGGAGCGTGTTGTTCAGGACCTTGATGTGGTTCGCGGTGGCCTCGATCAGGATTCCGATGTACTGCTCATCGGCGCGCGAGTAGCGCACGGTGTCATACGACGCACCCGACATGAACCGGAAGCCGACGCGCCAACCCATCGGCTGGTTCTGGCAGCCGGTGTCAACCGCGGGAACATCGGAACGTGTCCAGATGTTCTGGATCAGCAGGTGCGACCCGGTGACCATCACGTTCTCGTGGCCGTTCTGGATCTTGGGGAGTGCTCCGGAGCCGTAGGCATCGATCGTGATCGGAGTGGACGAGGTCCCGCTCCACTTGACATTGAGCGGACCGGTCCAGGTACAGCCGCGCTTGAGCAGCAGGCTGTCCCCCGCAATCAGGGACGCGGTGTTCGCTTTCGAGAGGGTTCGCCAGGCAAGACTCGTCGATCGGCCTGAGTTCGCGTCGTTGCCGGCAGAGCAATC
>JBDTOF010000418.1:0-4070 GCA_039933375.1 Chloroflexota bacterium | reverse complement strand
CCGGAGACCCTGTGAACCTCAAGGTCACGGTGCCCGCCGATCTTGCGCGCGCCGACGCAACCCTGGCCTCACGGCGCCCAGTCCGCGTCGGCCTCGGCACGGACTCGCATCCGTTCGGACCCGGAGAGCCCCTCCATCTCGGTGGGCTCGAGATTCCTGGTGCACCGCGACTGTACGGACATTCCGATGGCGACGTGGCCATCCACGCCATCGCCGACGGGATGCTCGGGGGCGCCGCGCTGGGTGACCTGGGACGCCTCTTCCCGGCTGATTGGAGCACGCCGACCGGGATCGACAGCCGGGACCTCCTCGCTGAAGTTGGACGCCAGATTGCCGCGGCGGGGTGGGAGATCGCGACGGTGGACCTGACCATCACCGCCGCTCGCCCGCGCCTCGCCCCGTACCTCGACGCGATGCAATCGTCACTCGCGAAGCTCCTCCAGATCCCCGCGAGTGCCGTAGGCGTCAAGGCCTCGACCGGCAATCTCGATGGACCTGCCGGAGCGGGCCGCTCGATCGAGGCAATTGCCTCGGTTTCGCTGGTCGAGCGGTGGGCCGCTTCTCCACCGGAGACAATCGAGGCATGACCATCCACCTGCATGACACGCTCAGCGGCCAGACCCGTCCGTTCGTGCCGCTCGAGGCGAACCATGCCCGCATCTATAGCTGTGGCCCGACCGTCTACGGGCCGGCCCACGTTGGCAACTTTCGGGCGTTCCTGTTCGACGACCTTCTCGTGCGCTACCTCCGATATCGCGGTCTGCAAGTCACCTGGGTGATGAACTTCACCGACATCGACGATCGGATCATCGCCCGGGCCAACGCAGCGGGCGAGACCATCGACGAACTGGCGAGCCGCTGGATCGCGCAGTTCACGGTTGACGCCGCGGCGCTTCGAATGACGACGCCCGATGTCCTGCCCCGGGCGACGCACCACATCGACGAGATGGCCGCCCTGATCCAGCGGCTCCTCGATGGCGGTCACGCCTATCGAACCGACGACGGCTCGGTCTTCTTCCGGATTTCGAGCTGGCCCGCGTATGGACGCCTCGCCCGACTTGATCCGACCCAGCTGCGGGCCGGAGAACGGGTCGAGGCCGACGACTACGGCAAGGACGACGCCCGTGACTTCGCCCTCTGGAAGGGCCCGAAGCCCGACGAGCCTTCGTGGGACACGGCGATCGGCCCAGGTCGGCCTGGCTGGCACATCGAGTGCTCGGCGATGAGCATCAGCCACCTCGGGGAGAGCTTCGACATTCACACCGGGGGCGTGGACCTCATCTTCCCGCACCACGAGGACGAGATCGCCCAGAGCGAAGCGGCGACCGGCAAGCCGTTCGTCGGGACGTGGCTGCACAACGCCCATGTGCGGCTTGGTGGAGAGAAGATGGCCCGCCGAGTCGGGAACATCGCCACTGTCGCCGATCTCCTCGCCGAGGGGGCAGACCCGCGAGCCCTGCGCTACGCGCTCCTCTCGGTCCACTATCGGCAGAGCCTCGACTACAGCGAGGAATCATTGGCGGCGGCCGGAGCCGCGATAGCGCGCCTCGACGCCGTCGTGACGACTCTTGCCCAATACCGTGAAGACAGACCCGACGATCCGTCGCTCCAGGGCGCCCTGGGCGTCGCCCGCAACGCGTTCGCGCGCGCACTCGATGACGACCTCAACATCTCGGCAGCGCTCGGCGCCGTCTTCGAGCTGGTTCGCGACCTCAATCGGCGGATCGACGGCCGCTCCCTCGCAACGGCGGATGCGGCGGCCGCACTCGGACTCCTGCGTGAGTTCGATGTCGTGCTGGGCCTCCTGGCCGATGCGCCTGCCGAGCTCGAGCCGGAAGCTGCCGCCCTTCTTGATGCCCGCCAGGCAGCCCGTGCAGCCCGCGACTGGGCACGATCCGACGCCCTCCGCGACGATCTCCTGGCCATCGGGATCCACGTCGAGGACTCGCGGGACGGCCCGCGCTGGACCAGATTGGACAAAGCCGAATGAGCCCCAAACCGAGACCCGACCGACCCGCCAGGCGGGAGGAGTCACGCTTCCGTGGCCGGCCTTCCGGCCCAAGCGACCGCTCAGGTGGCCCGCGGCCACCCGGCGCAGGACCGGGATGGCGGGGTCCCGGCGCTGGGTCAGGCTGGCGCGCGCCAGGCCCCGGGCCGGGACATCGAGTGGAACGGCCGGGGGCCGGGCATCGCCCTCCGCCACCCTGGGGTGAGGGCCGGCCGCCGTGGTCCGGCGCCGATCAGTCGCGCGGAGATGGCCCAACGTCTCCCTTCCAGCGCGGCCCGGTCGGTGGCCCCCCCGCGGGTTCTGGCGGGTTCCGGCGCGACCCGCGCCAGGACGGCGGTTCGTTCGGGCCACCTGGTCGATCGCCGCGACCGGGCCCGCCCTACCGGGCCGCCGGACCCATGCCACAACCGGGTCGCCACGGATTCGACCGACCTGGACCCGGGGCAGCACCTCGGTTCAACGCTCCGGTCCCGGCGGCCGAGCAGCTCGGACCCGATGAGGAACTCGTTGCCGGCCGCCGCCCGGTCGAGGAAGCCTTCGCCGCTCGGCGCCCTGCACTGCGCCTGCTGGTCACCCCGCAACGCCGCTACGCGCTCGAACAGGTCGTGCTGCACGCCACTACGTTGCGGATCCCGATCGTCGAGGTCGAGGGCGGAACCCTGACGGCCATCACCGGATTTGATGGGCACCAGGGTGTCGCCCTGGTCGTGCAGCCACGGGTGTTCGCAGGCCTGGACGACATCGTTGCCCGGGCCATCGAGCGGGGAGAGCCGCCGTTCGTGCTGGTTCTCGATTCGCTCGAGGACCCGCAGAATCTCGGAACACTGCTCCGAAGTGCCGAGGGCGCCGGCGTCCATGGCGTGATCTTCCCGACCGCGCGCCAGGCTCCGCTCAGCCCGGCCGCCGTCAAGGCGTCCGCTGGGGCGACGGAGCACCTCCTGCTGTGCCCGGTCGAGGATCTCGGTGCCGCCCTCACGGACCTCCACGTACGCGGACTCCGTGTCGTCGGCTCCGAGGCTGGGGCTCCGCTCACCGCCCGCCAGTCCGATCTTCGCGGGCCGATTGCGATCGTCATCGGCAGCGAGGGTCAGGGGCTCGCTCCCGCCGTCCGGCGCCGGTGCGACCTGATGGTCCGAATTCCGATGCGTGGCGCGATCGGATCGCTCAATGCCGCTGTCGCCGGCTCGGTGCTGCTGTTCGAGGCACTCGGACAACGGGATCCGGCGGCTCAGCCGACGCCTGCCTCCACCCCACCGCCGATGCGGGCGGCGGGTCGGCGGGCGGCGAAAAAGGGCGCCACGGACAAGGATCCAGTCGCTCTCGATCCCTCGCCTGCCGAGCCTGCCGCGTCGGGTCTCGACCCGGACCCCGGAGGGGACGGGTCCGACGACGATCTGCTCCCTGGCCTCCCGATCGACCCTGCTTGACCGTCCAGCATGCCCCGGCCTATCATTCGCGGGCGCTCGGACCACCCTTAGGTGCCCATGCGCTGCGCCGACGTAGCTCAATTGGTAGAGCAGCGGTTTTGTAAACCGCAGGTTCCGGGTTCGAGTCCCGTCGTCGGCTCCATCCGTGAAGCCTCCGGGCCCACATAGCTCAGCTGGCAGAGCACTTCCTTGGTAAGGAAGAGGTCATCGGTTCAAGTCCGATTGTGGGCTCCACCCGTTGACCTCCATCGGGCCCGGAAGAAACGGAACCAGGCGAAGCGCGCGTTGCACCGCGTGTCAGCCCCAAGTTGTGGAGACATAGGTCACTGTGGCCAAGAAGAAGTTCGAGCGAAACAAGCCGCACGTGAACGTCGGCACGATCGGCCATATCGACCATGGCAAGACGTCGCTGACCGCGGCGATTAGTAAGTACCTGGCCCTCAAGGGCTCAGCCGAGTACCGGGCCTTCGATTCGATCGACAACGCCCCCGAAGAGCGGGAGCGGGGGATCACCATCGCGATCGCCCACGTCGAGTACGAGACGGTTGCCCGCCACTACGCCCACGTCGACTGCCCCGGTCACGCCGACTACATCAAGAACATGATCACCGGCGCCGCCCAGATGGACGGGGCCA
>JBDTOF010000417.1:0-1730 GCA_039933375.1 Chloroflexota bacterium | reverse complement strand
CGGGTGATGCAGGAACCTCGGCGGCGTCGCGCGCCCGAGCAGCCGTCCGAGCCTGATCTGCGCCGGTGTCGCGTCGAGCAGGTCTTCGCCGCGGATGACGAGGTCGATCCCGTGTCGCATGTCGTCCACCACGACACACAGCGCGTAGGTCCAGTTGCCGAGGCGATCGCGGACCACCAGATCGCCGGATGCGGCCGGCTCGCCCGACCGCTCGCCGAGGACCAGGTCCGTCCAGCGCTCGGTACCACCGCCGAGGGACACGCGCCATGACACCCCGGGCGCATCTGCGGCGCGAGCTCGTTCAGCGCAGGCACCGGGACAACCGGGACCCGACCATCGCGAACCATGGTCGCGGGCCCAGGCCGCGAACGTCGATCGGCTGCAATCGCAGGCGTAGACGACTCCCAGACGGGTGAGTTCCGTGAGGGCCGACTCGTACGCCAAGCCGCTGTCCGACTGGCGATACCCCAATGCTGGGCCGGCATGGAACGTCTCGATCGACGGTTCGTCTGGTTCGAGCCCGAGTGCCTCCAGGTCATCCAGCAGGGCGCCCTCGTATTCGGGGCGGCAGCGCTGCCGATCGTGGTCCTCGATGCGCAGGACCACTGAGCCCTTTGCTGCCCGCGCGATCCCCCAGACCGCCAGCGCGTTGGCGACGTGACCCAGGTGAAGATAGCCAGTGGGAGCCGGCGCAAACCGCGTCCGAAGACCCGCCGGCAGGTTGCGAATGGCTGCCGGAAGCGCGGCACCGAACCGCCGGGCGTCAGTCCCGGCGTCAGTCGTCTCCGTGGTCCGCCCCATGCGGTCGTCGCCGATCAGCAGCCTCGAGGGCCCGCGTGGCCGCAAAGATCCGTCGGTACAGCGCGAGGAGGTCCGCCTGCGGGAGCGGCCCCACGTTGGCGACGGCAACGCGGAGCAGGACTTCGCGCTCGCGGTCCAAGTCCCGGATCGCCCTTCGTCCGTCCGCGGTCTTGGCCCTTCCCGCCTCGCGAGCAAGTTCAGCTCGCTCGTTCAGGAGCGTCACGAGGCGCCGATCGAGTGCGTCGATCTTCCGCCGGAGGCGGCGGAGCTCGGGCGACTCCGCTGCGCGAGCATCAGCCCCTGCCATGGTCGCCTCCGAAGTCCCTGGCGATCAACTCGAGGGCCAGATGGTACCCGCGCGCCCCTTGGCCCACGAAGGACGCTTCCGCCAGATCGACCAGGAAGTTCACGTGCCGGAAGGGCTCGCGTTGCGATGGATCGGACAGGTGGACCTCGATGAACGGACGATCGATCCCGGCCAGCGCGTCGCGGAGGGAAACCGAGGTGTGCGTCAGGCCACCGGCGTTGACGATCGCGACGTCGAAATCGGGCTGATGGAGGCGATCGATCAGGGCCCCCTCGTGATTCGACTGGTAGAAGTCGATGTCCAGCCCCAGTTCAGCCGCGAGCGTCGCGATCCCGGCGTGAATCTCATCGAGTGACTCGCGTCCGTAGATCTCGGGCTCGCGCGTCCCCACGAGGTTGAGGTTCGGTCCCTGGAGCACGAGCACCCGGGTCATACCGCACCCCCGACCGTGGTCGGCGCCAGCAGCCCCGAGGCCACGCTCCGGACCACCTCGTCCGGTACGTCATCGCGAACCAGGTAACCGTGATCCGTCGGCAGTACCCAGCGGAGGTGTCCGGCGCGGTGTTTCTTGTCCGCACCGAGATGCTCCAGGACGTCGGCGAGCGGATAGGGGAGCAGGCCC
>JBDTOF010000416.1:0-2778 GCA_039933375.1 Chloroflexota bacterium | reverse complement strand
GGCCAGGAGGCAATCGCCGGCTACCAGACCCACGTCGTCCTCGATGAGGCGGCCGGGCATGCCGTCGTGGTCGGGGCATCCGTCCGCGCGTTGCGCGAGCGCCCCGACGGAACGCTGGATCCCGATGAGATTCGCGATGCGTTTCGCGATCCGACCGACCCCCATCAGCCCATCACCGGACTCGTGATCATCGAGAACACTCACGCTCATTCCATGGGTCGGCCGCTGTCGGTCGCCTATACGGCCGAGGTCGCCACCATCGCGCACCAGGGCGGTGTGCCGCTTCACGTGGACGGCGCCCGGTTCTGGAATGCGGCGGTCGCCCTTGGAGTCTCGGGGGCAGAACTCGCAGCGCCCGCGGATTCGGTCACGTTCTGTCTCTCGAAGGGACTCGGCTGCCCGGTCGGCAGCATCGTCGTCGGCGATACTGACTTCATTGCCCGCGCCCGACGCGCGAGGAAGCTGCTTGGCGGCGGGACGCGACAGGCCGGGGTCCTCGCCGCGGCGGGCCTCGTCGCGCTGCGTGACGGATCGGCCGGCATGATCGAGCGGCTGGCCGATGATCATGCCCATGCCCGACAGCTGGCAGATGCGCTGGCGACGATGCCCGGGATCCGGTCCGCTGGCGACATCGCACAGCCGACCGACGGCCCGCTCGACCCGGGTCGCGTGGTCACGAACTTCGTCCTGTTCCGTGTGGATCGGGATCGCTCAGCGTTCGTGGACGCCTGCAACGCTCGGGGCCTGCTGCTCGATCCGTTCCCGCACCACCAGGTGCGCGCTGCAACCCACAATGGCATCGGACCGGCGGAGATCAGGCAGGCGATCGACATCATCGCCACGGCCCTGGCGGAGACGGCCGGTTCAGAGGGCGCGGGCGCTGAAGCGGGCTTGGAGAGCCTGGCGGCCCAACCCGTTCCGGCCAGTCGGGCCCTCGGCATGCACGCGTGACACGCCCGCTGTTCGGGGGTGTGGCACTCCCGCGGCCACCCGCCTCCCCGGACCAGGGCCCCGACGACGACCGCTTCTACGATCTGGTCGAGGCCCGCTTCCGGCGCGTGGTCGAGGGCAACCCGGTGACGGCGACCTACCTCGGTATTCACGCCTGGGACGACCGACTGCCCGACGGCAGCCGTGATCGGATCCTGGGCGAGCTTGAGGACGATCGACGCCATCTGGCCGCGATCGAGTCGCTCGATCCAGGCCGGCTGAGCACCGATGTCCGGTTCGAACGGGACCTGGAGATCCACAACCTCCGGCGGGTCATCTTCGATGTCGACGTCCTGCGGCGCTGGGAACGGCACTCCGCGGGGATCGACGCCGTGGGTGACGCACTGTTCCTGCTCTTCATACGGGCCGCCGGGGCGCCAACCGATCGTTTCGAGGCGCTCGCGGCTCGAATGGAAGGCATTCCACGTCTCCTGGCCGACCATCGGACTCGGCCATCCGGACCCCAGGTCCGTCTGTGGCAGCACCTCGAGATCGCCTCCGGGCGGGATCTGCCGTCCTTCTTCGACGAGATCGTCGAGGGAGCGGAGGAGCTGGGCCTGCCCTCGTCCCTCGTCAGCCGCCTCCGGCGGGCCGCCGCAACAGCCGAAATCGCCGTCGAGAGTCACCTTGAGACAGTCGCCAGGAGCCTGCACCACGCGACCGACGACTGGGCCCTCGGGCGTGACACCTACGACCAGCTCGTTGGGCTCCGCGCCTTTGACGGACTCGACTCGGACGCCATCCTCGCCATCGGCTGGGAGCAGCTGGACATTCAGCGCCACGCCCGTGCCGCTGCCGCTCGCGAGATCGATCCGGCCGCCCACGAGCTCGACGTCCTGGAGCGCCTAAAGTCGGACCACGCGGCAACGTTCGAGGCGGCCCTGGACGAGTACCGGACCGCGATGGCCCGCGCTCGCCAGCACCTCATCGACCACCGGATCGTGACGGTCCCCGATGACGAGCGCATCAACGTGGTCGCGACGCCCGCCTATCTCCGCAACGTCATGCCGTTCGCTGCCTACTTCGATCCGGCGCGGTTCGATGCAGACCCGGTCGGCACGTACATCGTCACGCCCTCGGTCGATGGAGATCCCGGGGCGATGCGTGAGCACAATCGTTCTTCCATCAGCAATACCAGCATCCACGAGGCCTACCCAGGCCACCACCTGCAGCTGGTGATGGCCACTCGCAACCCATCACTGACGCGGCTGTTCGCCGATGCGCCGGAGTTTGTCGAGGGCTGGGGCATGTACAGCGAGCAGCTGATGCGGGAAGAGGGCTTCGACGACGGGCCGGCATTCCGTCTCGCCCTTGCCACCGATGCCATCTGGCGGGCCTGCCGGATCATCCTGGACGTCCGGATGCACCGCGGCGAGGTGAGCGTCGGCGAGGCGGCCGACTTCCTTGTCGAGCACACACGCTTTGAGCGTGCCAATGCGCTGGCCGAGGTGAATCGCTACACCTCGACTCCCACCTACCAGCTCTCCTACCTCCTCGGTAAGGTCCTCCTCCTCGGCCTCCGGGACAACGAGCGGCGCCGGCGCGGCGCCGCCTTCAACGCCCGATCCTTCCACGACACGCTGCTGCGCAACGGATCCATCCCGATCAGCTTCCATCGTCGACTCCTCGCAGGACAGGCGCAGCCGGGCTTCGGCGGGTCATCGGTCGGCTCGGATCGGGCCGCCGCGCGCCCCTGACCGCGGTCCCGATGCAGGTCATCCCGTCGATCGATCTCGAAAAGGGGCGCTCCAGGACCGTCTTCTGGCCAGGCGTCGCGAGTGGCGTCGG
>JBDTOF010000415.1:0-1887 GCA_039933375.1 Chloroflexota bacterium | reverse complement strand
ACGTGCGGCTCATCGGACCCGTCGGCCATCGAGATGAGGATGAATTCGCCACGGGCCGCCGCAATCCCTGTCTTCATGGCGTTGAGCACGCCGCGACCGAGGTCGTTCCTGAGGCCGCGCAGTGCCGGCAGCTCGAAGGCCAGTCGCTCGACCACCGGCCGTGTGGTATCGCCGTCGAAGTCCCAGACCACGATGAGCTCGTGCGAGGCCGAGATTGCTGCATCGAGAGCCCGCAGCACCGGCTCCACGGTCTCCCCCTCGTTGAAGACCGGCAGGACGACGCTCAACTCGGGATCGGTCACAGGCGGCCGGCCTCGATCTCCGCCCGGATCCACGGGACGACCTCGTCGAGCATCGTCGAGAGGCTCGTCGTCGCCTCATAGCCGAGGACGTCTCGGGCCTTCGTGACGTCTGGAACGCGGAGTTGGACGTCGTGCTCGAAGGGCTGATCCGAGACGAAATGGAATGGACGATCGGGCCCGTGGACGGTGCGCCAGATCATCTCCGCCAACTCGAGAACCGTCGTCGATGTCGCGGTCGAGAGGTTGAAATCCTCGTTCTCGGCGGCCGGCGATTCCATCGCCATGCGGATCCCGTGGGCAAGGTCGCCGCCGTACGTGTAGTGGCGAACCTGGGTGCCGTCGCCAAGAATGTGGAGTGGATCCTGGCCCTTGAGGATCTTCAGCACGAGATCGGGGACGACATGGCTCAATGCCAGCTTCACGTTGCCGCTCATGACATCAGCGTCCCGTAGCGCACGCCGCTCACCTATACCGACGCAGTTGAAGGGCCGAACGACGGTGAATGGCAGGCGGTACTGCTCCCAGGCGCCACGGGCGAAGTACTCGGAGGCGAGTTTCTGGAACCCATACGTTGAGATCGGCGGCGGCGAGGTCAGCTGGGCGCCCTCGGGTGTCGGGAAGGCCGTCGTTGACTCGTAGACCATGGACGAGCTGACAACGACGATTCGCCTCAGGCTGCCAGCCCGGAACGCGTCAATTGCTGCATCAAAGGTCGCGGCCAGAATCCGTTCGTTCTCGGCCAGCAGGTCGTAGGCGAATTCGTGAAAGTAGCTGATCCCACCGATCATCGCGGCAGCCGCCACGACCTGGTCGCAGCCCTCTGCGAGCTCACGCAGCAAGGTGACGTCCTTGGCGTCGCCTTCCACGAAGCGGTAGCCCGGATGCTCGTCGTAGGAACGAAGGAGACGCCCGTACTTCGAGAAGTTGTCGATGCCCACAACCTGGTGGCCGGCGGTTAGGAGATCAGGGATCAGGTAGCCGTTGATGAACCCGGCGGCGCCCGTGACCAGGACCTTCACAGCCTGATCCCCTCACCCATCGCGCCCCAGACGTCGACGACGTCACGACCACCAACATCCAGACCCCGGTAGGCGGCGTGTGGCGCACCCAGGATGAGCAGCTCGCTTCGAGCGACGACGTCGTCCAGGGACACGAGCCGCTCATCCGGGACATACGGATCCGTTGCCAGCACCTCGGCGCCGGCCCAGATGAGGAGCTTCCGCAGCTTGTAGGAGAGCGAGGCGCGGGGATCGTCCGACTCGGCCTTGAAGGCCATCCCGAGGATGCCGACCTTCCGGCCCGCCAGGTCCCCGTAGCGGCCGCGGAGCCGCTCGACAATGAAGGCGGGCATGCCCTCATTGACCTGCATGGCCGCCTGGCCAAGTGGAAAGTGATCGCTGGTGAAGGCCGCCAGCTGCATCGTGTCCTTGAACAGGCACGGGCCGGCGGCAAACCCAGGCCCGGGCAGGTCGGCTGCCCGTGGGTAGTTCTCGCGGACGGCACGCAGCACGTTCGTGTAGTTCACACCGGCCTGCTCGGCAATCATGAGGAACTGGTTGGCGACGGCGAACTTCATGTAGCGCCA
>JBDTOF010000414.1:0-2509 GCA_039933375.1 Chloroflexota bacterium | reverse complement strand
GCCGAGATCGAGTTCTCCGCCGAGGACGCCTCGCGAACCGACAACGACTACCTGATGCAGGTCTACGAGGCCGTCGTCGAGGCCGGCGCATCGACCATCAACATCCCGGACACCGTCGGCTACGCGATCCCCAGCGAGTTCGGCGCCCTCGTTGAGCGGGCGGTCAAGCTGGTTGGCGACCAGGCCACGATCAGCGTCCACTGCCACAACGATCTGGGACTCGCGACCGCCAATACCCTTGCCGCGGTCCAGGCCGGGGCGCGCCAGGTCGAGGTCACGATCAACGGGCTCGGGGAGCGGGCCGGCAACGCCTCGCTCGAGGAGGTCGTGATGGCCTTCCGGACCCGGCCGACGCAGTTCCCCGACCTCGCGAGTGGCGTGGCGACCGAGCACCTCACGGCGGCATCGCGCCTGGTCAGCTATCTGACCGGGTTCGCGGTCCAGCCGAACAAGGCAATCGTCGGCGCGAATGCGTTCGCCCACGAGTCCGGGATCCACCAGGACGGCGTGATCAAGAACCCGCTGACCTACGAGATCATGACCCCGCAGTCCGTGGGGTTGAGCGGCAGCCAGCTCACGATCGGCAAGCTGTCCGGCCGCCGCGGGCTGCAAGGCAAGCTGCGCGAGCTGGGTCACGAGATCGAAGGCGAGGCGCTGGACGTCATCTACGCCCAGGCGATTGCCCTGGCCGATGCCAAGAAGGAAGTCACGAATGACGACCTCCGGGCGCTCGTGGAGCAGCGCGTGACCGAGGTCCCGCAGGCGGTCCGTCTCGGTGGCTGGAACGTGACCTCGTCCCACGGCGGCAAGGCGACCGGCAGCGTCTCCCTGTCAATTGCCGACGACGAGCGGGCCACCGCCGCCATCGGCAACGGTCCCGTCGACGCGCTGTTCGAAGCCGTCGATGCCGCCGTCGAGCCGGTCTTCGGCTGGCACCCGGTCCTGGAAACCTACGAGATCAAGGCCGTGTCCGGCGGCGAGGATGCGCAGGGCCGGGTCCTCGTGCGGTGCCGACGGTCGACTGACAAGGGCCCCGGAGCGCTGGTGGTCTCGGGCCACGGCCTGTCGACCGACATCATCGAGGCCTCCGTCGAGGCATACCTCGTGGCGATCAACAAACTCCACGGGGCCGAGATCGGGCCCGCCTCGCCGGCCTACGTGTCCCAGCGGACGGCCGAGGATCATCCGTGACCTCGGAGTTCCGGATCGTCACAGTCCCGGGGGACGGCGTCGGACCCGAGGTGGTCGCGGCGACGCGGCGGGTCGTGGACGCGGCAGGTGCGCTGGCGGGCTTCGACGTTGAATGGACGGAGATCCTGGCGGGCGGTTCGGCCATCGATGCCTACGGCGTTGCGATCCGGGACGAAGACCTCGAGACGGCGGCCGGAGCCGACGCGATCCTGCTCGGCGCAGTCGGCGGGCCACGCTGGGACAACCCGAACGCGACCGTTCGACCCGAACAGGCGCTCTTCGCCCTGCGCGGCGGGCTGGAATTGTTCGCCAACCTGCGACCGGTGCGCGTCCACCCGGCGCTGGTGCCCTCGTCGCCGCTTCGACCGGTGCTCCTCGAGGGCGTGGACCTGCTGATCGTTCGCGAACTGACCTCGGGGCTCTATTTCGGCCGGCCATCCGAGGAGCGGGTGACCACCGATGGACGCGAGGCCATCGACACGCTCATATACACGGAAGGCGAGATTCGGCGCGTCGTCCGGCTGGCGTTCGAGCTGGCCCAGGGCAGGCGCGGGAAGCTGATGAGCGTGGACAAGGCGAACGTGCTGGCGACGTCGCGACTGTGGCGAAAGGTCGTCGACGAGGAGCGCGCCAACTTCCCCGACGTCACGGCCAGCCACCAGCTGGTCGATTCGTGCGCGATGCTGCTGGTTCGTCAGCCCGCCAGTTTCGATGTCCTCGTGACCGAGAACCTGTTCGGCGACATCCTCTCGGACGAGGCCGCGGTCCTGGCGGGAAGCCTCGGGATGCTGCCGTCGGCGTCACTCGGCGACCGGCGCACGGCGCATGGCCGGTTCGGCCTGTACGAACCCATCCACGGCTCGGCGCCCGATATCGCGGGCCGGGACCTCGCGAACCCGCTCGGGACGATCGGGTCGGCGGCGATGCTGCTGCGCTGGTCGCTTGGGCTGGATGAAGCGGCAGCAGCCGTCGAGGCGGCGATCAGCGCTACGCTCGACGATGGCTTCCGGACGCGGGATCTTTTGGCGCAGGGCACCTCGCCGGCGGAGGGCGACGGGTTGCGTCATGTCGGCACGAGCGCGATGGCGGATGCGGTGATCGAACGGATCTCCATTCGGGGGGCGGCACCGACGCCGGTCGCCGCCAGCCCTGCCTGATCTGATCCCTTCCGACCCGACCGCCAGGAGCACCAACTGATGCAGCAGCCAACCGGGCCGAACCTCCCGGTCATCCTCTACGACACGACCCTTCGCGACGGGACGCAGGGTGAGAACGTCACCCTGTCGCTGGCCGACAAGCTCCGCGTCGCGCGGATGCT
>JBDTOF010000413.1:0-3081 GCA_039933375.1 Chloroflexota bacterium | reverse complement strand
GCGTCGAGCGGCATCAACCCCGTGTCGAACAGCCGCGGCACGTCCGACAGGAACGTCGGCACGTACTCGGCCCGGCCCTCGTTCACCGCGGCCCGGGCATTGGGACCGATGAACAGGGCGATGTGGCGGAAATGGGGAGCCATCTCCGGTGCGAGGTGCGGCCCTGGCCCCTCGCAATGCAGGTGCACGACCCGGACGTCGCTCAGTTCGGGAGCGCGAGCCACGAGCGCATCGAGAAGGACCGACGGTGTCGCGGCGGCGCACTGGAGATAGATCTGATCGCCGGACCGGATCCCGGACACGGCCTCATTGGCTGTAACAATCTTCATGGCCAGAGCATACGGCCCCGTCCGCGCTGGCCGGGAGTCCGGAGGTCCCCTCGTGACGGGCCGAAGGTCGGCGCGTTGGCGTGCCGCGCGGGACGAACCCGCGATGCGTTCCTAGGCGCCGTGGTCCATGCGGTGCTTGGCGACGAAGGCCGCGGCCTGGGCGCGACGCTCCAGGTTCAGTTTCGACAGGATCGAGCTGACGTAGTTCTTGACCGTCTTGTCCGACAGGAATACGTCGGACGCGATCTCCTTGTTCGTCTTGCCCTCGGCGACCAGCAGCAGGATCTTCCGTTCCTGCGACGTGAGTTGAGCAAGTTCGTCCGTGTACGTGCCCGTCGCGATCCGCCGGATCCGCTCAAGGACCTTTTCGGTCACGGCAGGATCCAGGAGCGATTCTCCCCGGCCAACGGCTTCCAGCGCGGCGACGAGATCCCGGGCCCTGATCTGCTTGAGGAGGTAGCCGGAAGCACCGGCCACGATTGCCGACAGGACGGCTTCTTCATCGGGGAACGAGGTCAGCATCACAACGCGGGTCGCCGGAAGCTCAGCCCGGATCTCCCGGCAGGCCTCGATCCCGGACCCATCGGGCAGTCGGACATCCATGATCACGAGATCGGGTTCATGCCTGATCGCCTGTTCGACCGCCTCGGCTACGGTCCCAGCCTCGGCGACGACCTGGAAACTCTCGCGTCGGTCAAGGAGCGCGACGAGGCCCTGGCGGACGACCTCATGGTCGTCGACGACGAGCAGACGGAGTGGGCGGACTGACTTGGCATCCGTCACGAGGAGCCTACCTCCAGGTTCGATAGGGGTAACCGGACGATGATACGGGTACCGGCGCCCGCATGGCTTTCGATCTTGAGCGAGCCTGACACGGCGGCCGCTCGATCACGCAGGTTGGCCAGCCCGAGGTGCCCGGCCCGGGGAGGCACCGATGGATCAAAGCCGATCCCGTCATCCTCGATCGTCAGGATCGCCTCGCCATCGCTCGCGTGCATCGAGACGCGGGCCGTCGAGGCGCCACTGTGGCGGATGGCATTGCTCAGCGCCTCGCGGGTGATCTGGAGTAACTGGCTCGATACCTCGGGTGACAGCCTTGCGTCGACATCGGCCAGGTCACTCAGGTCGTGTTCCACGGACATACGACCCCCGGAGCTCAGGAGCAACTCGTCCGCCAGCCCGGCGAGCCTCGATCCGAGGGCCGCTTCGGTCGAGTCGGTCGCGAGGTCCATGATGAACGACCTGATTTCGCCGATCGAGGACGTCAGGCGGTCGATCGCGTGGTCCACCCGGTCGGCCGCCTCGGCCGGAGCGTCGGCCATGATTTCGGGGACGTCCTCGAGGGAAAGGACCACCGCATAGAGGCCCTGGATGATCCCGTCGTGGAGGTCGCGGCCGATCCGGAGACGCTCATCCAGGACCGCGAGACGCTGGACCCGGCTGTGCAGTCGTGCGTTCTGGATCGCGATTCCGGAATGGAGCGCAAACAGCTCCACGAGTCGCTGATCCTGCTCGCTGAACTCGTCGGTAGTGGTCTTGTCGGTCAGATAAAAGTTGCCGATGATTGCCCCTCCGGACCTGATCGGGACTCCGAGGAGGGTTTGCATCGCGGGGTGACCCGGCGGGAACCCGGAGCTCGCCGGGTGAGCTGCAATATCCGGGATCCGAAAGGCTCGACCGTCGCTGATGATCAGCCCGAGCAGGCCGTGGCCACTCGGCGGAGGGCCCATGGTGGCGCGCTGCTCCGTGGTGATGCCGCTTGTGATGAACCGCTCGATCCGTCCTCGTCCATCCATGATTCCCAGGGCCGCGTAGCGCGCGTGAACCAGGGTCCGCACGCTATCCACCATCGATTGAAGGACGCGGTCGAGGTCCAGCTCGCCGGAAATGGCGCGGGTCGCCCGGTCAAGGGCATCGATCGCATCGACATGGGATAAATCCCCCGGCGGAAACTCCGCGAAAGGCCGGGAAGGCGAGACGTCGGTCATCAGCGGAGGGTAGCAGTCAGCGCGTTGGTGGCATGGCCGGCCCCGTGAAGGCGACGACCACCGGCCCACGGTTAGGGGCCAGGTGTCACTTTCCATCCCCGCGGTGCGATCCCACCATTCGTCCATGCGTACAGAAGTCGTCCCGGGGTCTGCCGATTCCCCGCGTGGCATCCGACGGATCCTCCTCGCGACCGATCTCTCGCCCTCATCCGAAGAAGCGGGCCTCCAGGCGCTTGACCTGGCCCGCGACCTCGGCGCGGAGCTGCTGGTCGTCAGCGTGATCGATCCGGGCACCCTGCGGAAGCCCGGGGGTCGCTTCGGCACGAGGGTCGACCAGGTGCGGGTGACCCGCGAAGCCGCCGCGCAGGGACTCGTATCACGCGGTCGTGCGGCTGGTGTGCACGTCAACTTCCTGATCTGGGAAGGAGACCCAGGCGAATCGATCGTCGAGGCGGCGGAGAGCGAACAGGTCGATCTCGTCGTGGTGGGCAGCCACGGTCGTGGGTCGGTTGGGCGCTTCTTCCTGGGGAGCGTGTCCGACCACGTCGTCCACAACGCGCACTGCCCCGTCGTCGTCGTGCGCGCCCGCGCCTCAGAGGAGCGCGCGCTGCAGCGCGAGAACGCCTAGGTCCCAGGCTCCCTCATGCGGTGTAGGCGCCGCCGGGGTCGAGTTCGCGGCGGATCAGGTCGAGCTCAGTTTCGGTCGGAGCGGCCGTGATGGCGAGATCGTCGGCGATCCGCGGTTTCCAGCCGATCGTCGCGTG
>JBDTOF010000412.1:0-4731 GCA_039933375.1 Chloroflexota bacterium | reverse complement strand
CGAACTCCAGCTCGATCGACTCCGGCTCGGACACGGCCAGTGCGGGTCCGCCACAGGCGGGACAGGCGGCGTCCGGCGCGGGATCGCGGAAGAGTTTCGCGCAATGGGCACACAGGTGGGGCGCGGCCGCATGGACGATTCCAATGGAATCAAGCCCGAGGCCCGGAGCCGTCACCTCGAGGTGCGCGCGGAGTGCCGCATCGAATGAGACCGGATCCCCATGCCCGCCCGAGATCACGATCTGGATGCGCAGAGGGTCCAGCCCCCGGTCGAGGATCTCGGCTGCAATGGCAACGGCGATTCCGGCCTCGTGCATGGGATCAGTCGGCCCCCACCAGCGCAAGTTCCCGTCGGACGGCGTCGGCGGCAAGCGGGACGGCGGCCGCGACAGCGGCCGTAAGTTCGAGTCCGATCGCGATCGTGCCGGGCTGGATTCCGACGAGTGAGACATGTCGCGGCAGGGTGCCCATCAGTCGCGCGGCCGCGATGAGATCACCGATCCCCACCTGGTGGGGCGAGACGTGCCCTGCAAGAACCCCGTGGATATCGTCGTCGCGAATCACAGCGATCGCTCCAGGCTCGCGGCCAAGGTCCACGGCATCGACCATGACCATGGCGCCGGCGTCCCCGATCAGGGGCAGCAGATCCAGGCCCAGCGTGCCGCCGTCCACGACCCGAGTGCCCGGCGGCAACCCTGCCTCGTCCTCAGAGATGGATCGGGCAACGGCAATGCCGACGCCCTCGTCCTGGAGGAGGATGTTGCCGACTCCGAGGACGAGCGGAAAGCCGGTTGGCCCGGTCACTCGACCAATTCCTGGATCTCCATCCCGCCGTCGCGGGCGTCCTCGATCTCGCGCCGGGAGACGAACTTGTACCCACTGAAGATCGACGCCATCAGGCCGGTCCGCTCCCAGTGGTCCACCAGGAGGGCGCTATAGACATGGTGGATCATGAAGGCGAGGACGCCCCACATCAGGAGGTGATGGATGAGGCGAACGCCCTGGAGGCCACCCAGCAGGCCGGGCACCCAGCCGAACAGCGTCGCCCATGGCTCCGTGCCGTGGGCGCCGGCGAGGGCGAAGCCCGTCGCAGTCTGGAGCAGGAAGAGGAAGAAGACCACGAAATAGGTCCCGGCGGCCAACGCATTGTGGCCGAGAATCTTGGGAACCTCACGGCGGAGGAACAAGTACCAGCCGGCCTGGTTGGCGAGCTCGGCAGCGTGGCGGCGGTTCGTCGGCACGAAGGCGGTCCAGCGACTGAACCGGTTACCGGCGAACAGCCAGTAGGTCCGCAGGATCCCGGACCCGAGGAAGGTGAACGCCGCGACCATGTGGACGAAACGGACAACGGTCATGAACGGCCCGCCCGGCGGGATGATGAAGGGATCCGCGATGTACCCGCCGGTCACCGACAGGACCATCACGCTCCCGAAGGTCAGCCAGTGGGTGATCCGGACCGGCACCTGCCAGACGTAGATCCGGAAGCGAGCGTCCGACCTGTCACGAATGACAAGCGGGCGCGGAGATGGGGGAAAGGCTCCCGCCCCGCTGGAGTCCGCGGCCCTGGGCTGCTCGAGGATGGCCATCGTCTTCTCCTCAGACCACCCGGATCTCGACCGACGAACCGCCGGCTGGATCGAAGACGTGGACGGCGCAGGCCATGCACGGGTCGAACGAGTGGATCGTGCGCAGAATCTCGACCGGCTGGGTCGGATCCGCGACCGGCGTGCCGATGAGAGCCTCCTCCCAGGCACCCCGGCGACCTTTGTCATCTCGCGGCGATCCGTTCCATGTCGACGGCACGACAAGCTGATAGTTCTCGATCTTCTGGTCCTTGATCACGACCCAGTGGCCAAGGGCTCCACGCGGGGCTTCCTCCATGCCCCAGCCGCGGGCATCCTTGGGCCAGGATTCCGGATCCCACATCGTGACGTCGGCGATCGCCAGGTCGCCGCTCTTCAGGTTCATCTCCAGTTCGGTCAGCCAGGCCGGCAGGCGCGCTGCGAGGAGCTGCGTCTCGATGGCTCGGGCGGCAACCCGGCCGAGGGTCGAGAAGAGTGCCGCCGGACCAACGTCGAGCACAGCAAGCACTCCGTCAACGGCACCCTTGACGTCCTTGTGGCCCGACGCGTAGGCGACCAGCATCCGTGCCAGCGGACCAACCTCCATCGGCTGATCCTCGTAGCGCGGCGCCTTCAACCAGCTGTACTTGTCGTACCCCTCGAGCGAGTCAAACGGCGGCGTGGGGCCGCTGTAGCCCGGCTTCGTCTCACCGTCCCACGGGTGCTTGAGCGTGCCATCGCCGTCTTCGTAGGTGTAGTAGGAGTGAGCGACGCTCTCGGCGACCCCGATGTGGTCGACGTCATGGACGGTGGACAGGTCGCGGCCGAGGATTCGTCCACGCGGCAAGTAGAAGCCGCGCGGATCGCCGGAGTCATCCTCCGGGAAGTCCCCGTAGGCGAGGTAGTTGCCGATCCCGGCCCCGATCCCTGCCCAGTCCTTGTAGAAGCTCGCGACGGCGAGGACGTCGGGGATGTACACGCGGTCGACGAAGTCCTTCGCGCGCGCCAGCAGCCCAGCGATCTCGGAGAGGTGGCGGGCGTTCAGCGCCGTCGGGGAGTTCGGATCCAGAGCGACGGCCATGCCGCCGACGACGTAACTCTGCGGGTGCGGGTTCTTGCCGCCGAGCAATGCATGGATCCGGATGACGTCGCGCTGCCAGTCGAGGGCCTCGAGGTAGTGGCCCACGGCCATGAGGTTCGCTTCCGGCGGGAGGCGATAGGCCGGGTGGCCCCAGTAGGCATTCGCGAACGGGCCGAGCTGACCCGACTCCACGAACGTCTTGAGCTTCTGCTGGACGGCCGCATAGTGAGCGACGGACGAGGTCGGCCAGTCACTGCTGGCAGCGGCCAGATCGGCCGTTGCGCGGGGGTCGGCCGACAGAGCCGACACGACATCCACCCAGTCGAGCGCATGCAGGTGGTAGAAGTGGATGACATGGTCCTGGACGTACTGGATCCCGGCGATGAGGTTGCGGATCAGCCGGGCGTTCTTCGGGATCGTGATCCCGAGGGCGCTCTCCACGCTCCGGACCGAAGCCAGGGCGTGGACCGTCGTGCACACACCGCAGGCCCGCTGGGCGAAGACCCACGCGTCGCGTGGGTCCCGGCCTTTGAGGATCAGCTCCATGCCCCGGAACATCGTCCCGGAGCTCCAGGCGTCCTTGACGACGCCGTTCTCGATCTCGACCTCAATCCGGAGGTGTCCCTCGATGCGCGTGATCGGGTCGATCGCAATCCGCGTCATGCCTGGACCCCCTTTGCCGAATCTGCGCCGTCGCCGCCGGTCGGTCCGACATTGGTGGGCGGTGGCTCCCCGGCCCCGTCCTTCTGGCGACGATGCCTGACGTAGCTGGCGATCCCATGGGCCGCTGAACCTGCAGCAACGGCGCCGACGAGCGTCAGGCCGATCTGATCCGCGGTGACGTCATTGGCAACGCCCGGAGCCTTCGGGAGCCGACTGTAGAACGGGCTCATCCGATCCCAGAACTGGGGCATCGTGCAACCGACGCATCCATGGCCGGTCTTGACCGGCCAGCTCGTGCCGTCATTGAACCGGGCCGTCGGGCAGTTGGCATAGGTCTCGGGACCCTTACAGCCCATCTTGTAGAGGCACCAGCCGTCGCGGTGGCCCTGGTCGCCCCAGGCCATGACGAAGCGCCCGGACTCGTAGTGGGCCCGTCGCTCGCACTGGTCGTGGATGAGCTCGCCATAGGCAAACAGCGGCCGGCCCATGGGGTCGGTGGCCGGGAAGGACCCGAACGTGAGGTAGTGGACGATCGTGGCAGTCAGGTTCTGGACGTTCATCGGGCAGCCCGGCAGGTTGATCACGGTTGACTTCGGTACGACGGCCGAGGTCCCCACGGCTCCGGTTGGTCCACCGGACGCTGCAGGTAGCCCGCCATCGAAGGCGCACGAGCCAACGGAGATGACGGCCAGCGCGTTGGCGCAGACATCCTCGACGATGCTCTTGAAGGTCTTGCCGCCGATCGTGCAGTACACCCCGTTGTCGGCAATCGGGATGGAGCCCTCGACGACCACGATGTAGCCGCCCTTGAAAGCCGCCATGGTGTCGTGCTTCGACTTCTCAGCCGCCTCGCCGGCCGCCGCCATGATCGTCTCGTGGTAGTCGACCGAGAGCGTGTCGAGTACGAGTTCGGCCACGGTCGGATGACTCGCCCGGAGGAACGCTTCCGTATTGCCGGCGCAGTCCTGTCCCTCCAGCCAGATGACCGGGGTCCGCGGTGCCGTCTCCAGCGCTCTCGCAATCCTTGGCGCGAACGACATTGGCAGGGCCAACGCCGTCGTCATAGCAGCCGAGAACTTGAGAAATGTCCGGCGGGAGACTCCTCGCTGGACGAGGCTTCCGTAGATGGGATCGGTCGTCACGGCCATGAGCGTCACCCGTCTCGACGGGGCGCTCGATGCAGCCGGGACGCGACGCCATGGGCGTCGACCGCGGGCCCCACTTACGGGGCTATTACCACCTGCCGGATGGCCCGAGCGACCCTGCCAGATGGACCCTAGTCGCGGGCCCAAAGGTCATAAACGGCTCGGCCGGCGGCACTCCCCGACGCTCGCAGCCCGGTTCCGGACTCTCCGGATGACCCTCGGCCCTCGAGGGAGCGCCATCCGGCCCTCCCGGATCGGCTGACGCCCGCGCACGATCTGGC